>JBBQML010000608.1:0-3810 GCA_038328885.1 Verrucomicrobiota bacterium
CCGGCCACGACCGGCTGGGGGCAGTTGCCCGACCCGTTGACCATCACCGAGGACGGCACGTACTACGTCTCGGTGCGGCCGAACCAGTCGTACACAGGGGAGTACCGGCTCCGGTTGTCCATCGCCCGTGCCGGCCTGCAGTTCGAGAGCGAGGAGAACGACAACACGACCCAATCCGATCCGTTGATCCTGGCCCTCGACGCGGGACAGCAGAAGGGCAGCATCGCCGGGTACATCAGTGCGGGGGATACCCGCCCCGGGGACTTCTTCAAGCTGGGCAACTTCACCGCGGGCACCGCGCTCAACCTGGATCTTCGCCAACCCGCCAGCAGTCCGCTCGCTGGGGTTGTGACGCTGCTGGATCCGTCGGGCCAGCGGGTTGCCCAGGGCCTTCCCGGCGCCTCGGAAGTATCCTACACGCTGCTTTCCGGCGGTGACGGCACCTACTACGCCCTCATCACGCCGACCCTTCCGGGCCGCGCGGGGGCACCGGCCTCCGGCCTCGTGTTCGACGGCGTGAACGATTATGTGGACGTGCCGCTGGATGTGCCCGAGGACGCCATGACGGTGGCATTCTGGTTTAACTCCCTCAGTGGCGACGTCGGGCTGTTCGAGGTCTCCAGCGGGCTCCTTGGTTCGGGAGGAAACGACCGACACCTCTATCTTTCGGGAGGCAATCTCCGCGCCCGCCTTTACAGCAACGAGGTGATCAGCACGACGGGGAGTAACTTTGGCGATGGGCAATGGCATCATCTCGTCTACCAGTATGGCCCGACGATTGGGGGACAGCGCCTCTACGTCGACGGCGTCCTGCGCGCTTCCGGCGCCAAGGCTAGTTCGGATTTCACCTGGCAGGAGCGTATCCAGATCGGTCACTCGGCGGACCAGGGGTTTGCGTGGGGCGGCATCACGGACGTCGCTCTATGGAATGTCGCCCTGACCGAACCCGAGATCATCGCGCTCCTGACGGCGTCGCCCTCCCCCGGGCCGACCCTGATCGGGTACTGGCCCCTGAACGATGGCACGGGCACGACGGTCGCGGACGCCAGTGGCAACGGCCATCCCGGCAGTCTCGGCGGGGAGTTGGGTTGGAGCACCTTCGCGCCGCCGGGCGCCAGGACCTACGGCCTGCTCACGCAATACGTTCTCGACGTGGCAGTGGTGGACAACGTTCCGCCTCAGATCACCACGGTCAGCCTTCCCGCCGCCGGCACCACCGGCTTCGTCGTCCTCGACCGGTTCACCGTTGGCTTCAGCGAGGACATGTTGGCGTCCACGGTTCTCGATCCGGCGAACGTGGATCTCCGGGCGGCCGGCTTGGACGGCAACTTTGGGGGTGGAGATGACGTGGTCTACACGGTCACCTGCGCCGGCTACAGCACAGGCCTCAGCGCTCCGTACGTCATCAGCGATGGGCCGCTCCAGCCGGGCAAGTACCGTTTGACCCTGGCGACGGGCCTTCAGGACCGGGCCGCGAACAGCCTCTCCGTCGATTATGTGCGGGAGTTCCTTGTCCAGGCCCCCTCGGGCTACGTCCTGGAGGATTCCAGCAACAATTCTTTGAATACCGCGACCCGGCTCGGATCGGCGCTCACCGCGGACTTCGACGGTTCTTTCGGCGGCACGGCGGAGTTTGGTGCGGGGACGAACCCCTACGGGATCGCCAGCGGCGATTTGGATGGCGATGGGAACGACGACCTGGTGGTGGCGAACTACGGTAGCGCCAATCTCTCGGTCCTGCTGGGGAACGGCGATGGCACCTTCCGCACCGCAGTCGACTACGGCACCGGCAACAACCCGGTCGACGTCGCCTTGGGGGACTTCAACGGGGACGGCTTCCTCGACGTGGTCACGGCGAACTTTGGCGGCAGCGGAGCCACCGTCCGCCTGGGCGTGGGGGATGGCAGGTTCGGACCGGCGCTCAACCTGCCCACCGGCTCGCAGGCGAACGGCATCGCCCTGGGCGACTTCAATGAGGACGGCGATCTCGACATCGCTGTCGCCAACCGCGGCACCCACAACGTGAGCCTGCTTCGCGGCAACGGCGATGGCACGTTTGTGCCGTCCGTCCATTTCCCGAGTGGCAGTGGGGCCGCCCGACTCGCCGCCACCGATCTGAACGCGGACGGCAATCTCGACCTGGCGGTGGCCAACCACAACGCCAACACCGTGAGCATCCTCATCGGTGACGGCCTGGGGTCCTTCGCAGCCCCGGTGGCCTACCCCACCGGCTCCGGTCCCTACTCAGTCGCGGCGTTGGATCTCAGCGGCGACGGCGTACCCGATCTTGCAGTGGCCGTTCTTGGCGCCAGTCGTGTGGCCTATTTCCGCGGCCTGGGCGATGGCACATTCGAGGCGCGGGTCGATTCCACGACCGGCGGCACCTCCGCTTACCACGTCCGCGCTGCTGACCTCGATGGGGACGGGGTGCAGGACCTTTTGGTCTCGAACTACAGCAGTTCGAATGTCGGTGTTCTGTTCGGCGCCGGTGCCGGCGTCTTCCGGGACGCTATTCCCTACCCGGCGGGCTCGGGAGCCATTGCCACCACCGTCGGCGATTGGAACCACGATGGCCGGATGGACTTTGCGAGCGCGAACAACAACGCGGGCAACGTCACCGTGTACCTGGGCAACCCGACCGAACTCCTGGCCCTGAACGCGGCCGGTCACGGCATCCGCGCGGGCGCCGGTGTGGGCGCGTTGTTCGACTCGGCCGACGTTGATTTTTGGCGGTTCTCCGCCAAGGCCGGGGAACGGATCGTGCTGGGCGCGGACGTTCCCGGCCGACGCTCGGGCAGCTCGCTGCGTTACCAACTCGTGCCTGCCCATGGTGGAGCCGCGCTGGTCAATTTCACCACGCCTTCCACCGGGTTTGGCCAAGGCGCACCGTACACGGTGGTCAATGACGGCACCTTCGCCGTGCGCGTGGCCCAGAACAACGCCTACTACGGCGAGTACCGTCTCCGCGTGATGGTCCTGCCGGCGGACGTCTCCCCGGACGCCGAGCCCAACGACTCGGTCGGGGCCGCTTCGCCCATGACCTTCGCGGTGGCCGGGGACACCCGGACCGGAACCGCCGCCGGTTTCATTCGCACGGGCGGCGACCTCGACTACTTCGACCTCGGGGCCGTGGCCAGCGGGATGACCATCTTCCTCAACGCCCGGCTCCTGGATGGCGCCACGCTCACCCCGATCGTCAGCGTCTACGATGCCGGCAACGGCTACGTGCAGGAAGCCCCGGGTGGCCGGGCCTTCGACGCCGTCGCCGAGGTTCGCATCAACACGCCGGGGACCTACTACGCGGTTGTCCGCGGCGGCGCGGGGCAGGGCGGGCTGCTCGAAGGCTATGTCCTGGAGACCCAGGTCGTGCCGACCGCGTCCGTCGCGTTCCCGAATCTTCAGATCACCAGCCTGACTCCACCCTCGGGCAGCGGGCTCGTGAGCGGTGCCCCGGCGAACGTCTCCTTCACGGTGAGGAATGTCGGTTCGCTGGGCACGGTGGGTGCCAGTTGGACCGATCGCCTCGTGATCAGCGCCAACCCGATCTACGGCGACCTCGACGACATCCAGTTGGCGGTCATTCCGCACGCGGGCGCGCTGGTTGCGGGCGGCGAGTACACCGTCAACCAGGCTTTCCCCCTGCCCGAAGGCATCGAGGGCACGTTCCACCTGATCGGCCAGACCGACTCGGGCAACGCAATCGCCGAGTTCGTGCTCGAAGCCGACAACACCACGGTGTCCGACACGACGTTCAGTGTCAGCCGGGCTCCCTACCCGGACCTGCGTGTCGAGAACCTCACCGCCGCCATT
>JBBQML010000609.1:0-3797 GCA_038328885.1 Verrucomicrobiota bacterium
GACCTCGGCGGGAAAGGCGCGGGCGGCCTGCGCTCGGGTCATCCAGCCCGCGTTCCCGCCCGCGTGCCGCGTGGCCGCGTGCGCCGAGTGCGCGGCCGCGAGCGAGCCGAGGTCGCGAATAGGCGAGGGAAGGGCGAGCGCGCGGTCCCGGACGACGCGGATCTCCGCCTCGGCGAGGGCTCGCCGGTCCGGTGTGGCGTGCGGCGGGACGGGCAGGAAGATCAGGGCGACCTGCCGGCGCTCGGGAGATTTAAAGACGGCGGGGTTCGATTCGAAGCGCCGCCGAATCTCGTCTTCGGAGATCGAGGCATCGATATCGGCATCGGCGTCGGCGCCTGAATGGGCGGAGCGGGTCTCGTCAAAGCGCGCCGCGACGAGAGACTTGTACGCGGCCCGGATGTCGGCGCGGCGTGTGAACCCGGTGCGCTCGGCCTCGGCGAACAGGAGTTCGCGGCGAATCAGTTCGTCCAACACCCGTGCCCGGGCGGTGTCGTCGGTCGGCGCGGTTGACCGTCGCTCGAGGGCAGTGGCGAGTTCGTCGTCTGACACGAACCCATCGCCGACCCGGGCGACGGCGTTCGAGGGAACCAAGGCACGGGCCGTGTCGGGATCGCGCGGGGCGCGTGATGAGCCGACGAGGCCGGACAGCAGAATGGCAGCGACGGCGAGGCTCGCGACACCGAGGGCGCCGGCGACGGAAACGCGCGGGGATCGGTGGACACGGTGATCGATCGGAACTTGCGTGGTCGGCATGGTGCGGGACGCCTCCCTCGCGGGAGGCCTGTAGATTGGCCATTCTTCCGATCTGGAATCCCAACGGGATTCCGTCCCGAAGCCCAGGGTTGGACCGCGAAGCGGGCCTACCCTGGGTAAACGACGTTCAATGCATCCACCCCAACGGGGTTGTGCCACCTCGACGCAACCCCGTTGGGGTTGTGGGTGATTCGGCGATCCCACCCAGGGTAGCTAGTTCCTCGCAACCCTGGGCTTTGGGACGCAATCCCTTCGGGATTGGGAAATGCCCTCCGCGCACGCTGTGTAGAACGATCAAGGCATCGCCCTGGGCGGTCTCATGCCGCCCCACTTGGTGGCGGCCGGCCAGAAATGGCCAAACTCCAAGCCTCCCTCGCGGGAGGCCAAGCCGGCGGCTGCTGCCGTGAGCATGGCATCCTGGAAGACGTCCACGCTGCCTTACCGGAAATGGCGGAAAAGGTTACCGGGAAGATTTCCGGCACGATTGGACGTGTCGAACGCTGTTACCGGACATCGCAGGCCGATCGGGTCGGTGGTCCAAGATCCCGGGGCGGGAAGGAATGGGTCGGGCGCGGCTGAGCGCGGGTCCGGGCGGTTAGCGTGCGGGCGGCACGTCGGGGCGAAGGCGATCCACGAGATACCAACGGGCCCAGCGCGCGTAAAAATCATCGGCGTCCCGGCTTCCCGACGGCGTCTCGAGAAGGCGTGCCGAAAGCTGTCGCCAAGCGTCGAACGGAACGGGATGCAATTCACCGCTCGCGTCGAGCCGGCGGCCGCCGATGGCCTCGGCGAGATCCGGGAGCCACGAGGGCGATGGAGCGGGGGCAATCTGGACCGGCCAAATCCGGGCGGTGCCGTCCCTCGAACTGGTGATGACCCGATCGCCGCCGGGCGAGAGCCGGACGCGCTTCAACGTGGACTGGCTTCGCATCCATCCCCCCAGGGGAAGGCCGGTGGCCGCATCCCACACCCGGGAGGCGCCTTCGTCGTCGCCGGTGACGACGACGCGGCCGTCCGGAGCAAACTCCGCGTACCAGACGCCGCCGGGATGCCGCATGATCTCGGAGGTATGGCGCCCGGTCTCGATATCCCAGATCCGAGCCGTTTGATCGGCCGATCCGATGACGAGCCGTCGTGAGTCCGGGCTGAAGACGGCCGAGTAGGCGGCCTTCTCCGACCGGAACTCGCGAAGGACGCGGGCGGCGGCGACGTCCCACACGAGCGTGGTTTGGTCGCCGGACGCGGTGGCCAGCAGGCGTCCGTCGCCGCTGACGCGCGCGGACCAGACGACTCCGCGATGTCGGACCTCGGCGGGACGGGGCTGCCGGTCGGGGATGGACCAGAACTGCACGTGTCCGTGGGTGGTGGCGGCGATCAGTGTGGAGTCGTCCGGCGTGAGCAGGGTCCGGACGATCGGGCGGCATCCTGGAAACCAGGCATCGCGGGCTCGCCGGTGTCGGCGTCCAGAAGTTGGACGACATGGGAGGGTGGGCCGGTGACGATCCAGCGCCCGTCGTGTGAATAGGCGAATTCGTGGAGGGCCTCCCCAAGTCTGAGTTCGGGCGTGGCGGGTGTGCCTTCGTTGGAATTCCACACGCGCAGAGTCCCGCGCTCGGTGGTGACGGCGACGCGGCGGCTGTCGGGGGAGATCGCGACACGGGAGATCATGTTGCCCATGGGCAGCGCGTGACGGAGCGCACCGGTGCGGGCGTCGCGAATCTCGGCGCCCGGATCGCCCCCCATCACAAACCACGAGCCGTCGGGCGAGAACATGGCGTCCCACACCTCGTTGGGCTGCCGGTACACGGCGGGTTCCGGGCGCTTCGGGCGGAGGTCCCAGAAACGGACGGTGCCGTCGACGGAGGCGGTGGCGAGTGATGTTCCATCGTGCGAGAGAAGCGCGGCGTTCAACGCACCCGCGTGCTCGACGGTGTTGGGCAGGAGTTGTTTCGTGGCGAGGTCGCAAACCCGGAGCGTGCCGTCCGATGCGGCGAGGGCGAGGTAGCGGTTGTCGCCGAAGAACCGGAAGGCTTCGACGCGCGCGAACCCGCCGAGCTGAAGCTCGAGCAGCGGAGCCTCCTCGACGGGTTCATCGGGCTAATCTTCGCCGCGCGGACGCAGCCGCCAGACAAGCAGTTGCCCGCCCCAGCGGTTGACGACGACAAGGGCATTGTCGTCACTGAAGGTACCAGAGTACATCGCGTGGTCCGGCACCATGAACGGAAGTTTGACGTGCCAGCCGCGCCTACCGGTGTCGAGGTCCCAGGCCCCGATATGCCAGCCCTTTTCCCCGGGACGCTCCATGGAACGAAGGACGTAGCGTCCATCCGCACTCATCGGGGCGCCGCGGCCCGCCGGGTCGCCCAGATCGATGCGCCGAATCAGGGCCGGGCCCCGCGGATCCCACATCTGCGGATCGGACAGGCTCGAGACAAGCATGGCGCGCCGGCCGTCCCGGGTGACTGTCCACCGCAGCATGCCGTCGAGGGACGCCGCCTGTTCGCTCAAGAGTTCGCCGTCCTCGGACCACAGGGAGACCCCGGCATGATCGGCGACCGGGATTCGCCCGGTGCCCGGGACGAACGCGGCGGCGGGCGAGAAAAAGACGCGATCGAACAGCCGCGGTGGCGGCTGGGAAGGCTCGGTCCACGACCAGATGCGGACGCGGCCGTCGGCGGCTGCGGTGACGACCTCGCCGCCGCCGGGAGAGAAGTCGGCGGTGACCACTGCGCTCGTGTGAACCAGTGGCGCCTCCGCCGGGATCGAGAGAGTTTGCTCGGAGAGCAGTCCGAGGAGCCGGGTGGCCACGACGGCATCGGCGACGCGCAGCCCGCGCAAACCGATCCGAGGGCGGGCAGTGGCTTGCCCTGGTCGAGCAGGTTCTCGGCGTCGTGCCATTCGCGGACAAACAGATCCCGCGCGAGCCGGCGATTGGCGGCCGCGGTTTCCGCGCTCGCGCGTTCGACACGAATGCCGAAGAGGAGGGAACCCACGGTCAGGGCGACGAGCGAAACGGCGATCGTGGCGAGGAGCGTAGCCTTGGC
>JBBQML010000610.1:0-3789 GCA_038328885.1 Verrucomicrobiota bacterium
GAGGCTCATAAGTGGTTGTGTTTCCGTTCGGTTCCGTTGGTTTCCGCTCGGTTACACTTTCCGGGAACAGCCAAACTTTTGCCAAACATTTCCAGCCAAACAGGAGCTAACTGGTTGGAGATCAGGTGTGCAGCTTTGAGTGACATAACCTGAAGGACCTGAAAACACATCCAAACCATGCTTCCATTTTCCGTTGCACAGCAACGACTTAAGCCTCTGCCCTTCAGCGGCTTAAGTCGTTGTTTGGCTGCCAAACCCGCTAAACTGCCCGAGTTGGGTCCCACTGTGTCCCAGTAGGTCCCAGAAAGTCCCATCGCCAAATTTTTGCCAAATAATTTGGGGTCGGAGGTGGCTGGCGGACTGCGGTTCAAGTTGGCCAGAAGTCCGGGGTGACGATGCTTTGGCGAGGCCGACCTGAGCGCGGCCGGAACCGGGGGGTGGGTGGATACCGGGGCGGGTTAGCTTCGGCGCTTCGTACACCTTTCCTCGGCCTGATGTCGGGTGGCATGTCGGCGTCCTTGCTGGCACGTTCGCTCGGGCCTACGATTCAAACCAATGGAAGACCGCATCATCATCGACCCCGCCATCTGCAATGGCCGTCCGGTCGTTCGCGGCACCCGGATCACCGCCCAGACCGTCCTTGAGTTTCTCGGCGCCGGGGACTCTGTCGAGGATGTCCTAGAGGAATACCCGACGCTGACGCGTGACGATGTCCTCGCCTGCCTCCGATACTCGTCTCGTCTCATGGGCAACCACTTCGTCGTCGAGAAGGCGGTGTGAAGGGTTTCCTCATCGACGAGAACCTCCCGACTCGGTTGACGTTCGGGCCGTCCTTGCCGGTCTTTTCGAGTTCACGCGCCATTAATCGAAGCGCCGGAGATTCCGAGCTTTGGGAATTCGCCCGCGAACAAGAACTGGCGATCGTGACCAAGGACGCCGATTTCTCCGACCGGATCCTCGTTAGCGTCCCTCCCCCGTGGGTTGTCCATGTACGGTTCGGGAACATGCGGCGGCGGGATTTTCACGCGCTCTTGGCCCGGTTGTGGCCGCGCATTGAGGCGCTATTGCCGGAACATAAGATGGTGGCTGTGTACGAGGATCGCATCGAGGCCGTGAGGTGAAAAAGACTGACCATCCCCCAAAGCTGCTTCTGGCTCAGGCGCAGTGGTTCGATTGGCCCATCTGGCGGCGCTTTTGCCGCGTTGTAGTCGTGTTTGCGTCAGCTTGGATCCTGGTCCAATCCGCTGAGTTGGATCCGGCTGCAGGCCGCAAGCACTCATGGCAGAGGATCGAGTATTGAGCGCGATCACGGAAAGCGACGGGAACGGGGGCGTGCTTTGCCAAGCTTCGTGATGGAAAGGGGTGGGGAACCACCAGTTTTGTTGATCCACCCCGGACTTGGCAGCAGAAGCCCCCGCGGAGCCATGCTCCGCGGGGGCTTGTTCTCCCCAGCATCGAGGTGTGAAAACAAAAACGGGGGAGAACCGGTGCCACAAACAGGTGGCGGCTGAGTCGCTACACCGACTGCTCGAACACGTCGACAGCGAACTTGCGCAAGCGGAGCGGCAGCACGGCTGCCTGCACTGCGGCGGCCGGCTCCACCGGTCCAATTACGAGCGCAAGCCGCGCGGTGGTCCGCCGCAGTGGGACGAGCGCGAGAGCTTCTGCTGCGATCAGGACGACTTTCGACGACGCTGCACCCCGCCCTCGGTGCGTTTCCTGGGACGCAAGGTGTACGTCGGTTTCGTGTTCGTGCTGATGTCGGCGATGCAGCACGGGTTGAGCGCCCAGAGGGTCGCCCAGCTGTGCGAGGTTCTTCCGCTCGACCGGCGGACGCTGGAGCGATGGCGCCAGTGGTGGCTGCAGACCTTCGTGAACAGCCAGTTCTGGAAGGCGGCCCGCGCCCGCTTCATGCCGCTGCTGGGCGAGTGGCTGATGCCTCTGTCGCTGTGCGAGCGTTTCAAGGTCGAGGGTCCTGAGCAACTGCTCGCCTTGCTGAAGTTCCTGGCCCCGATAACCACCGTTTCCGGCGCGGAGCGCCACGCTATGTGAGGGGCCGGTAACGGCCCGCACAGGATGCCGCTGGCTCGGCACCGTGGGGCCTGGGGTACAAGGACAACGTCACCACCGAATGGGTGAAAACGATGTCCGACACCTCTTCAACCGATCCCGCCAACGCCCGCACTCCGGAGCGATGGGCCCGCTTTCGCTTCGGCGTCGTGGGTGGACTGCTGGCCGCGCCGCCGGCTCCTGGCGAACTGCAAGCCCAACTCCAACGCCTGGCCGCGCAGACCTGGCGCCATCCCGTGAGCGGGGCGCCTGTCCGCTTCGGCGCCTCGACCATCGAGCGCTGGTACTACGCCGCCCGCCACGCGCCCGACCCCGTCCACGTCCTGCGGCGCAAGCTCCGCTCCGATTTGGGTGAGCATCCGGCCTTGTCGCCAGGCTTGCGCGAAATCCTCACCACCCAGTACCGGCAACACCCGGCGTGGAGTTACCAACTCCACGCCGAGAACCTCGCCGTCCTGGCCCAGGCAACCCCCGATCTGGGACCGGTGCCCTCGTACGGATCGGTCCTGCGGTTCATGAAGGCGCACGGCCTGTACAAGCGCCCGCGGCTCGGCCCCACCCACAGCCCCGGAGCGCGGGCGGCCGAACACCGCTTCGAGGCCCGCGAAGTACGCAGCTACGAGAGCGAATTCGTCAACGCCCTCTGGCACCTGGACTTTCACCATGGCTCCTGCCGCGTGCTCCTCCCCGACGGCCGGTGGGGGTATCCGCTCCTGCTGGGCATTCTCGACGACTGCTCGCGCCTGGGCTGCCACGCCCAGTGGTACCTGGCCGAAGGCGCCGAGGATCTCTGTCACGGTCTCGGCCAGGCCCTGCAGAAGCGCGCGCTGCCACGCGCGCTTCTGAGTGACAACGGATCGGCCATGATCGCCGCCGAAACCCGCCAGGGCCTGGAACGTCTGGGCATCCTCCACGAACTCACGCTGCCCCGGTCCCCTTACCAAAACGGAAAGCAGGAATCGTGGTGGAACCAGATAGAAGGACGGCTCCTGCCCATGCTCTGAAGGCGTCGCCGATCTCACCCTGGCCGGACTCAACGAGGCGACCCTGGCCTGGCTCGAGGTCGAGTATAACCGCCGGCCTCACTCCGAACTGGCGAAGCGCACTCCGTTGCAATGTTATCTGGACGGTCGCGACGTCGGTCGTCCTTGTCCCCCGACGTCCGTCCTCCAGCAGGCCTTCACCACGGAGGTCTCCCGCACCCAACGCCGCAGCGACGGCACCATCAGCCTCGAAGGACGGCGCTTCGAAATCCCCTCCCGATATCGGCACTTCCAGCGGGTCTGTGTGCGCTACGCCGCCTGGGATCTCGGGCGGGTCCATCTCGCCGATCCCCACACCGGGCTCCTGCTCGACCGGCTCTACCCCCTGGACAAACACCGCAATGCCGACGCCCAACGCGCCGCCAAACCCACGCTGGTCGGCGCCCCACTCACCGCCACCCCGGAGCCCCCCTCCGGCATGGCGCCCCTGCTGCAGAAAATCCTCCAACAATACGCCATTACGGGACTACCCCCGGCCTATCTGCCCAAAGACTCTACTCCCTCTGCCCAACCCACGGACTCAACTCACTGACTCAATAGCACCCCCACTCCATGAGTAAGAAACTCCTCGCCCTCTACGCCCTGAAGTTCAATCCCTTCTCACCCCAGGTGCCCACCACCGCCCTCTGGGTGTCCCCGCCAATCGAGAGCTTCTGCTGGCGCCTCGAACACCAGG
>JBBQML010000611.1:0-3758 GCA_038328885.1 Verrucomicrobiota bacterium
GTGCCGGCGGATGGCACCCGGCGCCGATTCAACGGCGCCCTCCAACCGCGGTCCTTCTCACTCCGCTCGCCCCGCCAACCCCCCAGGGTTCACCGGCGCCAGCCGGAAGAACCGCGCGGCCGCGGTCGCCGGATCGGGGTCCAGGTATTCGAACTCCCCGTTCGCCAGGTTGGTCCTCAACAATCCCTGCCAGACACCCAGGCCCGTCCCCTGTTCCCAATCGTACTCGCCGGGAGCCACCCGCATCCTCACGTGAAACCGGCCGCCGACCAGACCCACCTCGGGCCGGGGTTCCTCCTCCGCCGACCAGTTGAGTTTGATGGCCCCTTGCGCGCCGTTGACGCCGTCGACCAGCACCAGGTAGTCGACCGACCTCTGAGGCACGATCTCCACCGCCGCCGACGCCTGCTGGGGAGGCTCCGCCACATCGCAGGCGAGCAGCGTCAGCGCCTGTTGGTTCGTGTACACCGCGAGCATCGTCGCAATCTCACTGCCCACGGTGGTGAGCTTGACCGGTTTCGAGCCGGTCACCGGAAACTGCAGCCGAAACCACCGGGTGGCCGTCGTGAGCCGTTCACAGACGGTCGGATCATCCGGGCTTCGGCTCGAACCCGTGTTGTCGGTCCATTGGCTGCCGGGGAGCCCCACCGTCACCGGGGCGGCAAGTTCGGCCCAGCCTGACAACGCCTCGGCCGAGAGCAACCCCGGCCAGGGGACGCCCCCCGCACCTCCGCCTCCGCCTCCGCCTCCGCCTCCCGCCAGCAGCAGCGGCCCCCGGGGCCCGGCCAGCGACCCCGCCTCCTCGAACAGGTCGGCTAGCTTGTCGGCGCTGAGCACCACGCCCGTGCGGGTACCCTCGACCACCTCCAAGCGCGCCATGGCGCTGAAGAGTTCGGTGTTGGTGGAGGAACGGACGCGCACCCGGTAGGCGCCCGCGTGGGAGCCGGTGACGGCTGGAATCTGCAGGCTCGCCCCGGTCTGCCCGCTCAACTCCCGCCCGTTGAAGAACCATTGGTAGGCCAGCGACGCGGGCGAGGCCCGCACGTTCAGCGAGACCGCCTGCCCCGCGGTCGCCAGGAGGCTCTGCGGCTGCTCCAGGATCTCCGGCAGCGCAGCCAATTGCTGGCTCAGGTCCCAACTGAAAACAACGACCCCCGTCGCACCGGCGTAGCCGTCCACCACGACCTGGTAGCTCGTCCCGGCCACGGCGTTGAAGGTCACCTCGCTGGTCAGGTCCCCACCGCCGTCCTCATCGCTCACGACGAGGTCCTCCGGCGCCGCGGCCGCGCCCACGCGCGGCAGGCGGTAAACCGCCAGCAGGGTGTCGAAGGTCGAACCGGTCGTGCGCATCACCACCACACCTGACTGCGGCGCCTGCCAGGTGATCCAGATCGAGGCGCCGCCCCGCTTCCCGGCGTGGCGCACCTCCGCCGGTTCCAGGCTCGCCTGGCGGTTGTCAGCCAGACCCAGCCCGCTGGCTTGCACGATCAGACCGCGGCGGGCGTAAAGATCCTCGAAGGGCAGTTCACGAAGGTCGAGGACGACCAGTACGGGTTCGGATTCGGTGCTGCCGGCGCCATTGGAGACCACCACCGTGTAGGCCCCCGCGTCGCGGAGTTCGATCTTGTCGAGCCGCAGCGCGGCACCAGTCTGGCCCGACAGCGGCTGGCCGTTCCGCCGCCACTGGTAGGTGAGTGGGAGATCGCCCTCCGCCGAGACCTTCAACTCCGAGGCAGCCCCCAACGCCACGGACGCGGCCTGCGGCGGGATCACGATCCGGGGAGCCGACCCGAAGACAATCCGCCCTCCGTTCCGCTCCAGGAAGCTGGTGCCCGTCTGGTCGCGCAGGTTCCCGAACGCAACCACGGTCCCCTGGCCGTCGGCGATCACCGTGGAGTTCAGCAGCCGGGTCAACTGGGTGGTCGGGAGGATCCCCCCGTCCTGGATCAGCAGGTCAGCATCCTCCAATCCGGTCACCCCGCCCATCAGGACCCTCCCCCCACGCGACGCGATGAAGGCCGGAGGGTAGATGAAGCCGGTCGTCGACCAGAAGCCGCGAACGCCACTGAGGTCCACCACCCCGCCCACGTCCGCGGACGGACTCAACGCTCCGCTCGCCGACGTCAACCCGGACAGGTCGATGCGGGCCTGGTTCTCGGCTTTGAGCGGGAAGGTCCCGTCCGCAGTGAGGGCGATGTTGGTCACGGCCCCGGCGTCGATCAGGGTCCCCGAATCGGACACCGCCCAACTTGGCCTCCGGCCGCGGACCATTCCCAACCGTGGCAGGCGCAGGACCGCGCCCCCGCTGAGCCGGAGTTCGGAATCGTCCAGGTTCTCCAGGGCCGCCGCGTTGAGGGTCCCCGACCTGAGCGTGAGGGCGCTCTGGGTGAACGCGGTCCACTGGCCGGTGGCGAGCCCCCCGGAGGCGTCGAGATCCACGTCCCCGCGGTCGAAGCGGGTGATCCCCGGCAGCAGGATCCGGCCGCCGGTGACCGCGGTGACGATCTGCGGATAGCTGAAACCGGCGCTGGACCAGATCCCCCGCACGGCCGAGAGATCGACCACGCCGCCGCTCTCGGCCGTGGGACGCAACGGACCCTGCAGCACCGGCAACCCGCCGAGGTCGATGCGGCCCTCGTTCTCCGCCGACATCGGGAACCACCCATTGCTGGCCAGCGCCACATTGGTGACGCCACGGGCATCGATCAGGGTGCCAAAGCCGATGACACTCCAATCGGGATTGGTGCCGCGCACCTCGCGCAGCGCCGGCAGGCGCAGCACGGCCCCGTCCTGGAGCCGCAGGTGTGAGTCGTCCAGTTGCGTCAGCCGCCCGAGCGAAAACGTCCCCCCGCGCAGCCGCAGGTCGCTGTCGACATAGACCGACATCTGGCCGATCGGCACAGCCGCCACCGAATCAAGGTCCATCTCCCCCTTCTCGAACTCGGTGATCCCCGCCAGCAACACCTGGCCCCCGTCGGACGCGGTGACGATGTGCGAGTAGCTGAATCCCACACTGGTCCAGCGGCCGCTCGCCCCGCGCAAGTCGATGATCCCCCCGGTCTCCGCGGTGGGCCGGAGCGGCCCCCGAAGCGTCGCCAGACCGGGGAGGTTCACCCGTCCGGCGCTCGCCGCCCCGATCGGGAACCAGCCGTCCTTCGTGAGGGTGATGTTCGTGACCGAACTGGCGTCAATCAGCGACCCCTCACCCACCGCGCTCCAGTCCGGGTTCCGGCCGCGGACCGCGCGGAGTCCGGACAGCCGCAGCACGGCCCCCTCGCCCACCCGGAGGTGCGACCCATCCACGTTCGCCAACGAGGGCACGGGGGGACTCGCCGCGGCAAGACGCAGAATGCTCTCCGTGAAGCTCGTCCACTGGCGGGTGGAGAGGGCGTCGTTGTCGTCGAGTTCGACCTCGCCGTTGTCGATCTCCGTGATCCCGGACAGGAGTATTTGGCCACCCTCGATCGCCGTGATGATGTGAGCGTAACTGAACCCGCTGCTGGTCCACCGCCCCTGCAGCCCGCTGAGATCGATCACGCCACCCGTCTCAGCCGTCGGCCGCACCGGTCCCCGCACGGTGGCCAGCCCGGGGAGGTTGATCCGTGCCTTGTCCCGCGCCTCGACCGGAAACCAACCGGCGGCGGTCAACGCAATGTTCGAGACCGCGGGGGCATCGATGAGGGTTCCCACGCCCGTCGCGAGCCAATCCGGGTTGCGCCCCTGGACGCTCGTGAGTTTGCCCAACCGGAGGACCGCCC
>JBBQML010000612.1:0-3754 GCA_038328885.1 Verrucomicrobiota bacterium
GAAGAGATCGAGGGGCCTGCGGTTGGTCTCGCCGTGATCGCGAACGTTGGCGACGGCGTCCCGCCAGACGAGGCCGGCTGGGTTGACCGCGGCGAAGGAAGGGATCTCCAGACCGGCGAGGAGGTGCTTTTTCACGTACACGACCCAGCAACAACTATGAACCGCATCACAACAACACTACTGGCACTCCTTGTTCTGTCCTGTCATGGGCAGGCGGAGTCGAACAACCCGAACACCGACTGGTTCAAGGACGCCCGCTACGGCGTCTTTATGCATTTCCTTCCTGGAAATGAAAAGCAACTGGCGCAGGTGAAGGACTTTGACGTCGAGTTCCTTGCCAAACAGCTGGAGGAAGCCGGTGCCAAATATTTCGTCCTTACGCTCGGGCAGAACTCCGGCTACTTGAACGCTCCCAATGCCGCCTATGACCGGCGGGCGGGCTATCGGCCAGGCGAGAAATGCTCCACCCGGGATCTGCCACTGGACTTGTTCCACGCGCTTCAACCCAGGGGCATCAAGCTGATGCTCTACGTAACGTGCCAGGTTCCCAACGAGGACGCTCGCGCCCAACGCGCCTTTGGGCTGCGCGAAGGTCCACAAGACCAGCCTCTCTCCCTCGAATTCGCCCAGAAATGGGCGCAGGTCATCCAGGAATGGTCGCACCGCTACGGCGACAAAGTGGCGGGCTGGTGGTTCGATGGCGGCTACGAACACATCCAGTTCAACAATGACATTGCCCAGCTCTATTCCCAAGTCGTGAAACACGGCAATCCCAAGGCTATCGTGACGTTCAATCCCGGCATCAAGGTTATCCGCTACACGGATGCGGAAGATTACACTGCCGGCGAACTGAACGAACCGCTGTCCATCATCCCGGACTCGCGCTGGTTGGGAGGCTCCCAGTGGCATGCCCTGACGTACATGGGCTCCAGCTGGGCACACCGGGAAACGCGCTATTCCAGCCAGCAGTGGGCAGACTGGGTTAAAGCGGTCGCGGCAAAGGACGGGGTTGTCACCCTCGACATGGGGCCGAACTGGGATGCGAGCAATGGGCCGATCGGCTCGCTCGCGTCGGACCAATTGGCTCAACTGAAGGCCGTCCAAACCGGTTTCAGCAGGACGCCCTCGGCGACAAATCCGACGCGTTTGAAGCGATCGGAAAGTTTCTTCGGCATCCATTTTGATTTCCACGCCGGGACGGACTGTACGGAGATCGGCAAGAACACGACGCGGGAGATGATTGAGAGGATTATCGACAACGCGCATCCGGACTACATTCAGATCGACTGCAAGGGCCACCCGGGATTATCGAGTTACCCGACCAGGGTTGGGAACCAGGCGCCGGGTTTTGTGGGGGATCCGTTGAGGACCTGGCGGGAAGTCACGGCGGAACATGGTGTCTCGCTTTACATGCATTACTCGGGTGTCTGGGATTCCGAAGCCATCCGGAAAGATCCCAGCTGGGCGGTGGTGAATGCCGACGGCAAGGCGGACAAGAACGCCACCTCCTTCTTCGGCCCGTACGCGGACCGACTGCTCGTTCCGCAGTTGCGGGAGATAGCCGGCGTTTACGGCGTGGACGGTGCCTGGGTGGACGGCGAGTGCTGGGCCTCGCAGCCGGACTTCGGAGAAGCTTCTCTGAAAGCGTTTGCGGCCGCGACGGGTGTTCAGGATGTCCCGCGCAAGCCCGGCGATCCGCACTGGCAGGATTTCCTCCAGTTCAACCGTGACGCCTTCCGCCAATACCTGCGACGCTACATCGCCGAGGTGAAGAAGACGGAGCCGAACATGCAGCTCTGCAGCAATTGGGCGTTCAGCGACCACATGCCGGAGGCGGTCTGTGCGCCGGTGGATTGGATTTCGGGGGATTTCACTCCGGAGGACAGCGTCAATTCCGCCCGCATGTCCGGCCGTTACCTGGCTCATCAAGGCAAGCCGTGGGACTTGATGGCCTGGAGCTTTGCTACCAAGGGCGAGACAAGGAACGGATCCCGGCAGAAGTCTGCGATCCAGTTGCAGCGGGAGTCAGCGGTCGTGATGGCACAAGGGGGTGGTTTCCAGCCCTACTACAACCAGCTCCGTGACGGTTCCGTCCCCCAGGAGCACGTTCCGGTCATCGCTAAGGTCGCCAAGTTCTGTCGTGAGCGGCAACCGTACTGCCAGGGGGCAACGCCCGTGCCGCAGATCGCGATGCTGTATTCGACAGCGTCGCACTACCGCGAGATCAACAGTCTCTTCGGCCGTGATCTGTCGCGGCTCAATGGGACCTTGCAGGCCCTGGTGGAGAGCCAGCAAGTCGTGGACGTGGTCAGTGAGCATCACCTCGCCGGTCGGATGCAGGAATACCCGCTCATTGTGGTCGCCGAATGCGACTACCTCGAGCCGGCCTTCAAACTGGAGATCACCGATTACGTGCGCAAAGGCGGCACACTGTTGCTGGTCGGCCCCCAAGCAGCCTCACTGTTCGCGTCCCAACTCGGGGTCACCCTGGAGGGTCCGCAGGAGGAACCGCGCTACCTGGCGTGGGCCGACGGTTTGCTGCCGACCAAAGATCAGACCCGGACGCCAAAGCTCGGTTCACCTGCGAAGCCCTTCGGTCAATTGCACGACGCCAAGGACAAAGCCTCCGCCTTTCAGCCTGCGGCCTCCATCTCTCCACTGGGTCAGGGGCGGATTGCGGCCACCTATTTCTCCTTCAGTCGGGGATACCTTGGTAACCGATCGCCGCAGATGCGCTCCTTCCTCAATGCTCTGGTCCGCGAGCTATTCCCCAACCCCCTGGTGCAGGTCGCCGGCTCCTCGGGTGTCGACCTGTCCATCAATCGCCTGCAAGACAACCTGGCAATCAACCTTGTCAACACTTCCGGAGCGCATTGGAGCATGGAGAAACCGTTGTTCGACTCCATCGCTCCTGTCGGCCCAGTGGAAGTGACCATCCGTGCTGCGGCTCGGCCTGCGAGAATCACGTTGCAGCCCGGAAATCAGGGGGTGACGTTCGAATATCGGGAGGGCGCGGCGCGGTTGACGGTGCCTCGATTGGAGATTCACAGCATTCTTCTGGTGGAATGAACTGGCGCGGCCTTCCAGCATTTTCCACCTTAATCGCTAGGGCGACGGTCCCGTTGTCTTGGGTCAGGCAATACATCAGTCCGTCCGCGATGGAGACGGTGCCTTTCTCCAGCGCCTTCGAGGACCACACTTCGTCGCCTGATCAGCCAGTCCTGGCAGACCCAGCCGATGCTGTCGGAGTAGCCGTAAACATGGCCGTCGAATAGCACCACACCGCCGGGCAGGTTCTTCATCACTCTCTGGCGCAGGTTGGGCGGGACGGTGCCGACCACGATGTCCCCGGGTCGATAATCCTGGGGCGATCTCGACACCGGCAGCCCGATTCCGCGCCGCTTGAAATGGGCGCTCAGGTTTGGAACACGCCGGTGATCGATATTCTTGTCGGGCTTCGTGAGGCCCCAGTTCTCCGGATACTCCACGAAGGCGCGCTTCATGTCCTCGTGTACGAGTTGTTGCAGGTCCATACTGATAGCGACCGGAAGGGCGCGGATCGATGAACCAGACTTCCGAACACTCCGGAGTTTGTGGGAATGGCAGGACGACAGGACGACCCGTAATCATCGCGACACTCGACTATGAACCGACATCTCGTTGACCTGTTCAGGAATGCCTCCGAGGACCAGCTCCGCCCGACCTTGGACCGCCTGTTCCCGGAAGAGACGGAAGACCTACTCGCCACCTTCCG
>JBBQML010000613.1:0-3750 GCA_038328885.1 Verrucomicrobiota bacterium
GATCCCACTTACGAACCGATCCCCGCTGCAACCACCAAGGCGGCCTGCGGTGCTTGGCCGGAGGCACCAGATGCCGGTGGAGCCTGATCTGACCAACCACACATTCCCGCAACAATTTCACATCCAATCCCATGCGTTACATTGAACCTCACGCCCACATGGTCAGCCGCGTCACCGACGATTATGTGGCGATGGCCACTTCCGGCTGTGCCGCCGTCTGTGAACCCGCGTTCTGGGCGGGGTTTGACCGCAGCTCACCCCAGGGTTTCTACGACTACTTTTGCCAGCTCACCGAGCATGAGCCGCGGCGCGCCGCCCGATACGGGCTGCCCCACTACAGCTGGCTCTGCATCAACCCCAAGGAATCCGAGGATGTCCAACTCGCCCTCGAGGTGATCGATCTCATCCCGCAGTTCCTCGACCGTCCGGGCGTGCTCGGGATCGGCGAGATCGGACTGAACAAGAACTCCCGGAATGAGTTGAGGATTCTCGAACGCCATATCGACCTCGCCGCCTGCCACGGACAGCTCATCCTCGTCCATACCCCGCACCTCGAGGACAAACTGAAGGGAACGCGGCTCATCCTCGACGCCCTCAAGGCCGACGCCCGCATCCGGCCGGAACGGGTGATCATCGACCATGTGGAAGAGCATACGGTCCGCCAGGCACTGGAACGTGGCCATTGGGCGGGCCTGACCCTCTATCCCGTCAGCAAGTGCTCGCCCGCGCGCGCCATCGACATTCTCGAGGCCTACGGACGGGAGCGCCTGTGGATGAACTCTGCTTGCGACTGGGGTGAAAGCGTGCCCCTGGCCGTGCCACACACCGCGCTCGAGATGCGGCGACGGGGCTGGAGCGCGGCCGCCATCGACGAGGTCGTCTACCAAAACCCGATCCGGTTCCTCAGCCAGTCACCGAAGTTTCGCCCGCCCGTTGGCTTGGAGGAATCGCTGGCCGCCCAGGCCTGACCGACCCCTCCGGCCCATTCCCAGGTCCGCGGCAACTTCGGTGAGCCCCCGGGGGTTCAGCAGCAGGACGACCCCATGAATACCCAGTATCCCCCTCCCTCCCCCCCGAAACGCCGACGTTGGTGGGTCTATGCCCTCTGGGCCTTCGGCAGCCTGTTCGCCCTCGGCGTCGCTCTGGTGGTCGCCGCGATCCTTTACTGGAACTCACTGGTCAAGACGTACACCTCCCCCCAGTCGAAGCCCGTGCCCCAGGTCGAGGCGGCTGCGGAACGGTTTCCAGAACTCAAGGAACGCTGGGAGGCCTACGCCCTGCTGTTCATCCGTCGGGACCAACCGATCCCGGACTTCGAACTGACCTCCGACGAGCTGAACATCCTCGCCTCCCGCTTCGGACCCTTCGGCAAGCAGGCGTACATCGGCATCCTCGACGACAAGCTCCGTTTCGAGTTCAGCACCCCGCTGGACCGCACCGGAAACCCCGGCCTCAAAGGGCGGTTCCTCAATGGAGTGGCCAATCTGAAGCTGGACTACACCAACAACCGTGTCTCGCTCCGCGCGCTCACCGTCGAGCTCAACGGGAAACCCATCCCTCGCTGGATCCTCCGGCGAGTACAGCAGAACAACTGGGCCAGCGCGCTCAACCACCGCCCCGAGTTCGACCTCGCCATCCGCGCCCTCGACCGCATCGAAGTCCAGCCCGACCGCCTCGTGCTGCACCCCGCCGCCACCGCCCGCTGACCCCCAAAGGTCGCTTCCGACGGCCGGTTCCGATGCCGGTTCCGATTGCCTGCCCCCCGGTCGCCCGGCTACCACTGCTGTCCATGCCCGATCCTCGCCGCTGGTCCTCCGCCGGCCGATCTCTGCCGGCCCTCACCATCCTCCTGTCGCTCCTGGGCAACCCCGCACAGAGCGGCGATTTCTACGTCAGCCCGGCAGGCGATGATGCCGCCCCGGGGACGGCGGACCGCCCGTTTGCCACGCCGGCACGCGCCCAGGAGGCGGTGCGCACGATTGCGGGACGAGAAACTGCCACGGTGCACCTCAGATCTGGAACGTACTACCTCGCGGCGCCACTGGTGTTCACCGACCGGGACTCCGGCACGGCGGCGCACCCGGTCACTTACCGTGGCTGGGGTGGCGAACGCCCGGTTCTGAGCGGCGGGATACGGCTGCAAACGGCCTGGGAAGCCGGCGCCGACGGCATCTGGAGCACCCGCGTCCCGGAAGGCCTGGCCAGCGATCAACTCTTCGTCAACGGGAAGCGGCAGGTGCTGGCCCGGCACCCGAACTTTGACCCCACCCAGCGCATCTTCGGCGGGTTCGACCCGGCCGCGTTCGGCCCGGAGCGCGCCCGTCGCTGGGCCGATCCCCGGGACGGTTTCATCCATGCCATGCACCGGCACGAGTGGGGCGACTTCCATTACCGCATCACTGGCAAGGGCGCCGACGGCACGGTGGCCTACGAAGGCGGTTGGCAGAACAACCGCCGTTATGGGATGCACGAGAAACATCGGTTCGTGGAGAACATCCGCGAGGAACTCGATGCACCCGGGGAATGGTTCCTCGACACCACCAAGGCCACCCTGTACTTCCGGCCGCCCGCCGCCCTCGACTTGGCGCAGGCCGTGATCGAGATGGTGCGACTTCGGCATCTCATCGAGTTCCGCGGTGCACAGCCCGCGATCGTTAACACCGGAACTCCGTCCGTAACCGCCCCCCAGGTGCGGCACATCACCCTGCACGGACTCACGCTCCGCCATACCGCCAGGACCTTCATGGACAACCGCGAGCCACTGCTGCGCAGCGACTGGACAACGTACCGCGGCGGCGCGGTGTTCTTCGAGCGAGCCGAGGATTGTACCGTGGAGGACTGCTTTCTCGACCAGGTGGGAGGCAACGCGATCTTCGTCAGCGGCTACAACCGGCGGATCACCGTGCGCGCCTGCCACATCGCCCACGCGGGCGGCAACGGGATCGCGTTTGTCGGCGATCCCGGCGCGGTCCGATCCCCGCTCTTCGAGTACTCCGAACGCCAACCCCTGGATCGCATCGACCGCACCCCCGGCCCCAGGACCCTGGACTATCCGGCCGATTGCCTGGTCGAGGATTGCCTGATTCACGAGAGCGGCCGCGTGGAAAAGCAGACCGCCCCGGTCCAGATCGCCATGGCCGCGCGGATC
Source organism: Verrucomicrobiota bacterium (assembly GCA_038328885.1). Classification (GTDB taxonomy): domain Bacteria; phylum Verrucomicrobiota; class Verrucomicrobiia; order Limisphaerales; family CAIMTB01; genus CAIMTB01. The sequence continues at coordinate 3,149 of JBBQML010000613.1, forward strand.
ACCGTGCGGCATTGCTCGCTTTATGATGTGCCGCGGGCGGGGATCAACATCGGCGACGGGTGCTGGGGCGGGCACCTCATCGAGGGCTGCGATGTCTTCGATACCGTCAAGGAAACCGGTGACCACGGCTCGTTCAACTCCTGGGGGCGCGATCGTTACTGGGTGCCCGAGATCAAAGAAGTCGACCGCCTCGTGGCAGAGCACCCGGACCTCCCGTTTCTCGATGTCGTGGAACCCATCGTGCTGCGCCACAACCGCTGGCGCTGCGACCACGGATGGGACATCGATCTGGATGACGGCTCCAGCAACTACCGGTTGGAGAACAACCTTTGCCTGAACGGGGGGATCAAGCTGCGGGAGGGATTTGGCCGCACCGTCGAAAACAACATCATGGTGAACAATTCCCTCCACCCTCACGTGTGGTACGCCTCGAGCCGTGATGTCTTCCGGCGGAACATCGTGATGAGGTGGTACGCCCCGATCGGGATGCCGCCGAAATGGGGACAGGAAATCGACCGCAACCTCCTCCCCGACGCAGCCGCGCTGAAACGCTCCCTCGCCCTTGGCCTCGACCGGACCTCGGTCGTCGGCGATCCTCGGTT
>JBBQML010000614.1:0-3746 GCA_038328885.1 Verrucomicrobiota bacterium
AGCCTTAGCACCTCGAGCGCGGCCTGCGTCGCCAGCGGTTGACTGGTGCAGGCCATCCCGTGCTGCGCCGCCACCACCGAACGGGTGACGAACGCCCGCCGTGCCGGCGGCCCGGCGGACCTCGCGTCCAAAGCGATTTCGACGTTCATGGTGACCAAGAGGATCCCCAGCAGGGGACCGAACCCACCGGCCGTGGCATTCACGGCCGACAGGCTAGGCTGCCGCCGCCCCCCCGACCAGCCTCACCCGCCAGGAACACCCCGGCCCTCCCGAATTCCGAGGTCCGACGTTCGCTCGACTCGCACCCCGACGTGCCGGGCCTCCGGCAGGATGAACTTCCTGACCTCCACCCGAACCCGCCCGGTCCCGAACTCTCGTAACAGCACCTCCGCGATCTCGACCGCCAGGGTCTCGATCAGACGCCACTCCCGTCCTGCGCCCAGCCCCCGAAGACGCCGCGCCACCGCCGAATAGTCGATGGTCCGGGTCAAGTCGTCCCCCGCCGCGGCTGCCGAGAAGTCCGCCTCCATCTCCACGCTGAGCAGCAGACGCTGCGGCAGCCTCCGTTCCTCCTCCGGCACGCCCACGCGCAGGAAAACCTCGAGTTCGTGGATCAGTACCGTATCCCTCCGGCCCTCTCGGCCCTCTCGGCCCTGTGGGCCCGTGGGGGGGGGGGAGTGGGGAGTGGGGAGCATTGGCGATTGTCGATTTGGGATTGATGATTGCCGATTGTCGATTACGGACCCCCCCGACCCCCGACCCCCGACCCCGGACCCCGGACCCCGGACCTCGGATCTCCGACCCCGGACCTCCGACCTCGGACCTCCGACCTCGGACCTCCGACCTCGGATCTCGGATCTCGGACCTCGGACCTCGGATCTCCGACCTCGGACCTCGGACCTCGGATCTCCAAGCGCGTCAGTCCTCCGAAAGCGCTTCCAGCAATACCCGCGTCGGCCGGTTCAGGTCCAGTTCGAGCGCCTCCTCGCGCGTCAACCAGCGAAAGGCCTGCGCCTCCTCGTTCAGCTTCACCAGGTCTGGCCGTTCCGCGCGACATCGGTAGTTCAGCAGGACGAAGTGCTCATCGCGGTAGAACTCCTCCGAGTGGATGCAGTCCTGGACCAGCACGAGCTGCACGTCGCTCACGTCGAGGTCGGTTTCCTCCTTGAGCTCCCGGACCAGGGCCGCCTCGCACGACTCGCCGAACTCCACCTTCCCCCCCGGAATCCCCCAGCGGTTGGACCACTTCTGGGTCCGAACCATCAGGAACCGGCCCTCGGGATCGGCAATCGCGGCACCCACGGTCAGGACCGGCCGCCGCCTCGGCGCCCCGGAACCGCCGCTCTCGGCCGGCGGGCGCAACGCCAGGCCGTTTTGCCGAAGAACGCCGAGCAACTCTCCCAGGTGCTCCACCACCAAGTCCGGCGCTGCGCGGCGGAGTTGCTCCGACGTGTTGTACCCCGTGAGCACGGCCACGCTCCCGATCCCCCCGTGCTGTGCCGTCTCCACGTCGTGCACCATGTCGCCGATGAAAAGGGTCTCCCCCGGCACCAACCCGTGCGTGCGCAGGATCTCGTGGATCTTCGCCCGCTTGTCCCAGACCCCCAGGTAGGGGTGGTCCAGCAAGGTGTCGAATCGGTTCTTCCGCGACTGCACGGCGTAATGGTCGGGATGCATCGTGGTCAGCAACAGGGTCCGCAGGCCCTCGGCCCGGCAGAACTCGAGGAACGCCCGGGCGTGGGGCAGTTCTTCCACCGAGTCCTGCACCTCGCGAAACCGCGCATGAAACCAGGTCTCCAGTTGCGCCAGCGGCACGTGCGGCGCGTACCGCTCGTAGAAGCCCGTGAAGGGTAGCTGGAACTCGGCGCGAAACCGGTCCCGCGTGAACTCCGGCAGACCCGCCAGCCGCATCACGTGGTTGGTGGCCTCCAAAACCGCCGGGAGATCGTCCACCAACGTGCCCGACCAGTCGAAGATCACGTTTCGGATCACCCCCGCACCGTAGCCGCCCCGGCCCGCTCGGCCAAGGGCCAGGCAACGGATCCTGCTCCGTCGGTGTTCCAAGTCACCGCCCTTGGTCGGGCCGCCCTCCCCAGCTTCTTTCGCGTCGTTCGCGGTGGATGGTCCGGAGCTTGCCGGTGCCGCGTGGATCAGGGGATAGCCTCGGAGCTTTGCATCGTGCCCGACCTGGTCTGAAATCACGCCCGTGAACCAGATCCTCGTGCTCTTCGACTCTCGCTCCGGGAACACCGCCAGGATGGCGGAACTGGTCGCCGAAGGCGCCCGCCGCATCGGCGACACCGAAGTGCGCGTGCGCTCGATCGAGGAGGCCAAGCCCGAGGATGTCTTCTGGTGCCACGGCCTCGCCGTTGGCAGCCCGACCAACCTCGGCGTCATGTCCTGGAAAATGAAACGCTTCTGGGATGACGTGATGTGCGACCACTGGATGAAGCTCGACGGCAAGATCGCCTGCGCCTTCGCAAGCGCCGGCGCCTGGGGGGGCGGCATGGAGTTGACCTGCCAATCCGTCCTCACCCTGCTCATCAATTTCGGCTTCCTCGTCTTCGGCGTCACCGACTACGCCGCCAAGGGCATGACCGCCCACTACGGAGCCGTCGCCATGAAGGAACCCCGGGAGGAAAGCACCCAGGCCGCCTGCCGCCTCCTGGGCCAGCGGCTCGCCGAATGGACCGCGGTCTACGTCCACGGCCGCAAGGAGGAACACCCCGAAGTCAAGTCCAAGGAACGATTGGCCGCCAGCTGAGGAAAGCCAGTTCGCCTCGAGCCCGGGGCTTGACACATCCACGCTTCGACACCGATATGGACGGGCTGTCAGGGCGAATCCCGCAGCCGTCCCAAGGGTCCGAGGACGGATGTCCCCGGAGGTTCACGCGGATGGTCGGGCCACCACCTGCCAAACACAACTGCTTCGCTGCGACGGAGGTATCGGACGCCGTGGCGAGTCCCCGAACCGCCCGCCGGTCGTTGGCGTTCCTAGACCGGGTGCCAGGGTTCCGAACACTACGGAGCGACGAGTCAGTATTCTGCTCACCGAAAAATGGACAGTACTCAGGATCTCCAGACGCCCAACCAACCGGCCCACGCACACCCCGCCGTGCAGCCTGAGGATTGCCTGCGCGCCGACGCCGCGCTGCCGCGCATCGCGATGGTCTCGACCCACGGCTACGTGGCCGCGAAGCCGCCACTGGGCGCGGCCGACACCGGTGGACAGGTGGTCTACGTGCTCGAATTGTCCAGGAAACTCGCGCAACTCGGCTACGAGGTGGACATCTGGACACGCCAGTTCGAGGACCAACCGCAGATGGAGCCCGTGGCCGACCAGGTGCGGATCATCCGCGTTCCGTGCGGAGACCGCTCATTCATCCCGAAGGAGTATCTCGGCCAGAAGCTCCCCCAATGGGGCGAGAACGCCCTCCGCTTCATCAAGAAGCACGGGCTGAAATATGAGTTCATCGACAGCCACTACTGGGACGCGGGCATGGCTGGACAGCACTTGAGCGAGGCGCTCGACGTGCCGCACGTCCACACCCCGCATTCCCTCGGCCTCTGGAAAAAGCGCCAGATGGAGAGCGACTATCCCGGCGATGAGGCCAGGTTCGAGAAGCAATACAACTTCATCGAGCGCATCCGCAGGGAGCGACAGCTCTACACCGAGGCGGACCTGGTGGTCGCCACCACCCCGCAACAACTGGATCTCCTCAAGCAGGACTACGAGGCACCCGCAG
>JBBQML010000615.1:0-3730 GCA_038328885.1 Verrucomicrobiota bacterium
AGGCAGATGCCGCCGCCCGGGCGCGGAGGCACTTTGACCGGGCCATGGAATTGACCGGTGGGCGCTCCGCGGGTCCGCTGGTCGGTTTTGCGGAAGCGGTGTGTGTGTACCAACAGGACGTGAAACAATTCCAGCAACACCTGCAGCAGGCCTTGGCCATCGATGCCGATACCCACCCCGACTCCCGGCTGCTGAACCTGGTCCTGCAGCGGCGGGCGCGCTGGCTGCTGTCCCGCCAGGAGGACCTCTTTCTAGACACCGCCGGCACGCCGGAGGTCCCCTCTCCTGCTCCCTGATCCCACCATGACCCCTCGAAAGGCGGTTGCGACCCAGCGCAACCCTCCCAGATTCCAGTGGCAGAATCCAAAATGAGAACCATCCATTTCCTCCGCCCCGCCCTGCGTGCGACCCTCTTGACGCTCCTGCTCGCCGTCGGCCTGCCCACCGTGGAGGCGGCCTCCAGACTCAAGCTTGGCACCATCGTCCCGGTCGGCACTTCCTATCACAAGGCCCTCATGGCCATGGGGGAAACCTGGCGGAAGGAATCCGCAGGCGCCGTCGACCTCAACATCTTCGCCGGGGGCAAGCTCGGCGGGGAGGCAGAGATGGTGGGCCTGATGAAGCTGAATTCCCTGCAGGCGGCCATGCTCACTGCGGTCGGACTCGCGGAGATCGAGCCCGCGGTAACCGGGCTGCAGAACATCCCCATGGGATTCCGCAACTTCGACGAGGTGGATTACGTGGGGGAACAACTGCGTCCCCAACTCGAGGAACGCCTGGCCGCGAAGGGGTTCGTGGTGCTGTGCTGGTCCGATGCCGGCTGGGTGCGCATCTTTTCCAACAAGCCGGTAAGCCAGCCCGCCGACCTGCAACGCCTCAAGCTCTTCACCTGGTCCGGCAACCCCGCCCAGGTGGAGATCTACAAGTCGGCCGGGTTCGACGCCGTGCCGCTGGAGACGGCCGACATCGTGCCGAGCCTGCAGACGAGATTGATCGACGCCGTGCCCGTCCCACCGTTCTTCGCGATGGCCGCCCAGGTGGACAGCCGGGCTGGGCACATGCTCGAGATCAATTGGGCTCCGCTCGTGGGCGCGGTCGTCGTGCGCAAGGAAACGTGGGAGAAAATCCCCGTAGCCACCCGGTCCGGCCTACTGAAGGCCGCGGCCCAAGCCGGTCGGGAGATCAAGGCCGCCGGCCGCCGCGAGATGGAGGACTCCGTTGCCGCCATGACCAAACGCGGGCTGAAAGTCACGCGGCTCACCCCTGAACTCGAGGCGCAATGGCGAACCACGGCGGAAAAGGTCTATCCCAAGATTCGCGGCACCCTGGTGCCCGCCGACATGTTCGACCGCACGCTCGAGCTGATCGCCGAGTACCGGGCGGCGCATCCGGCCAACTGAGCGCCAACCCGAAGGCCAACGCCACGTGAGTTTCGCGCCCTTGGGCACTCCGGAAATTCCCGTCCCGGTAGTCGCCGACCTCCCCGGCTGGCGGCTGGCCCTCCGGCGCACGGAGAATCTGGTCGTGGTCTTCGCCCTGGCCGCGATGACCCTGCTGCCGGTGATCGAGATCGTCCTGCGCAAGGCGTTCAGCACCGGGCTGCCCGCCTCCGCCACCCTGGTCCAGCACCTGGTTCTGGTCGTCGGCATGCTGGGCGGGGCATTGGCGGCACGGGAGAACCGCCTGCTCGCGCTGTCCGCGGCTTCCCAGTGGTTCCATGGGGGCCTCCTGAGTTTCGCCCGCGTCATCAGTTACTCCTTCGCGGCTGCGGTCAGTGGGGTGCTCGCCTTTGCCAGTTGGCAGTTCGTCGTCTCACAGAAGTCCCTCGGAAAGGATCTGGCCTACGGTGTCCCGGTCTGGACGGTGCAAGCGCTGCTGATCGTCGGTTTCGCGCTGATCGCCGTGCGACTCCTCTGGCACGCCTCGGCCCGCTGGCGCTGGCGCGTCGTGGCGGCGCTGCTGGCTGTGGTCCTGTTGGGCATCGCCCTGGGGGCACCCGTGGAGCCCGAGCGCCTCCGCTGGCCCGCCATGGCCCTCCTGCTGATCTCCGTGGCCCTGGGGGCGCCCGTGTTCACCGCCCTCGGTGGCGCGGGCATGATCCTGCTCTGGACCGCCGGGGAACCGATCTCGCCCATCCCCCTGAAGCACTACCAACTCACCGTCAATCCCACGCTCCCCAGCATCCCCCTCTTCACGCTGGCCGGGTACTTCCTCGCCGAGGGCGGTGCCGCGCGGCGCCTGGTTCGGCTGTTCCAGGCGTTCTTCGGCAACCTGCGCGGGGGCCCCGCCATCGTCACCGCCCTGGTGTGCGCATTCTTCACTTCATTCACCGGTGCCTCGGGCGCAACCATCCTCGCCCTTGGCGGGGTGCTGATGCCCGTGCTCCTCGCCGCCGGTTACGCCGAACGCCCCGCCCTCGGCCTGCTCACCGGTGCCGGCTCCCTCGGGATGATGTTCCCCCCGTGCCTGCCCCCGATCCTCTACGCAATCATCGCCAGCAGCGGCGGCGAGACGAGCGTGAGCATCGAGGAAATGTTCCTGGGCGGCTTCTTCCCCGGCCTCCTGCTCGTCGCCATGACGGCTTGGTGGGGTGTCCGCGCCGGCCCTCCCATCGACCGCGCGACGCGCCCCCCGTTCAACGCCCGGGAAGCGTGGGTCGCCGCCTGGGACGCCAAATGGGAGCTGTTCGTCCCCGTCGTGGCCCTGACGGCCCTGTTCAGCGGATTCGCCACGCCGGTGGAAGCCGCCGCGGTCACCGCGTTCTACACCTTCCTGGTGAACGTGGTCATCCAACGCGAGCTGCACCTGTTTCGCGATGTGCCACGGGTGATGACCGAGTGCGGGCTCCTCATCGGCGGCGTGCTCCTGATCCTCGGCGTCGCCCTCGGGTTCACGCATTATCTCGTCGACGCCCAGATCCCCGACCAGGCGGTCGCCTGGGCCACCGGCACCATTAAATCGAAGTGGCTGTTCCTCCTCGGCCTCACTTTCGTCCTTATCGCCATCGGCGGCCTGGTGGAAATCTACGCCGCCATCGTCGTGGTGGTGCCTCTCCTGGTACCCATCGGCAACGCCTTCGGGATCGACCCGATCCACCTGGGGATCATCTTCCTCGCGACCATGGAACTGGGATTTCTCGCCCCGCCCGTGGGCCTGAATCTCCTGCTGGCCTCCTACCGGTTCAACCGTCCGATCGGCGAGGTGACCCGGGCGTCGCTTCCCATGTTGGCCGTGATGATCATCGGCGTGCTGGTGATCACCTACTTCCCTCCGCTGACGACCTGGCTGCCGCACGCACTCAGACGATAGGCCGCCGAAGCCGTCGCGGGCTGGCGTCAGACGAGCAGCAACGGAGCGGCCGCCACATTCACCCACCCCGCGGCGAGGAGATCGTCGGTCACCACGCCCCAGCCACCGGGGAGACGCTGGCTGGTCCTCACGGGCCAGGGCTTCCAGATGTCGAACAGCCGGAACGCCGCGAATCCCGCCGGGAGTGTCCACCATGGCCAGGCTCGGAGAAACGCGTGGAGATCCGGGAATCCTTCGGCCCGGGTCTGAGCCAGCAGTAGGACTGCGAAGCACCATGGCACCGCCACGATCTCGTCCAGAACGACCGAACCCGGGTCATGCGCCCCCAGGATCCCCTCCGCGGCGCCGCAGGCCCAAACGGCGACGCCAACACCGCCCAGGCCCCCCAGCGCGAAGATCCAGGGGTTGCCGGGGAGGAGGA
>JBBQML010000616.1:0-3727 GCA_038328885.1 Verrucomicrobiota bacterium
GAAGAAGGTGCCGGCTTCCGGGGTGTCGTGGTTGTGGGCCACCTGGGCGAACATGTCCTGGGCGGTCCATGGGCGGACTGTCTGGGCGGGCTCGGATTCATGGGCGTGGGTGGCCTCGATGGCGCGGCCGATGGCGGCGGCACGGTCGGCGTCCCGCCCGGCGGGGTTGCGAAGCGCGGCCGCCCATTCCATCGCCACGGCCTCCAGGGGGGCGCCGGCGGAGACGGCCTCGAATTCCTCGCCCAGGAACTGGCCGTACCGCAGACGGAGCAGCTTCTGATCGATGCCGAGATTCTCCGAGCGCGCGCGGAACTGAGCCTCTGAAATCGCGGAGCGCTCCGCCAGCAGTTGTTCCGTGTCGAGAATCAGCTGCCGCTGGCTGCGGAAATACTGGGGAATGCGTCGCACGCCCGACAGCACGACCGCGGGTTCGCCCGCCGTCGCGGAGGGCCCGGCCAGGGCCACGCACCGGGTCTCGGTTCGGGCTTCGTTCGGTGCCGGGCGCCTCGTATCGAGGGCGACGGCGTAGATGTAGAGTTCATCGCCCGGCTCCAATCCGAGTGCCGCCAGATCGAGGGACCGTCCGTAAGTGAGGTTGGAGGATCCTGCCAAGGACCGGCCCGGCAGGATCTCGGTTTGATCCCGGAACCTCATCGCTTCTCCGGAGCCTTTGGCGACGGTCAGGACGAGCCGAACCTCGGCCACCGCGTGGTCGTCGGCGGCCAGGACCTCGATCGGCACCGGCGCAAGGTCCGGGGTCGGGGTGATGGAGGTGCGGGGAACCGCGGGGGATCGCCACGTCAGCCGCGGGGGAGTATCCCAACGCACTTGAAGCACGTGCAGCGCCGGCAACGTCACCCGTGAACCGTCCGGTGGTCGGAACGAAATCTGGTAGACAAAGGTGTCGACCACCCCCCGGCGGATCTGGAACCGGCCCTCCCCCAGCGGTTCCGCGACGAGCGCGTCGTTCGTCCCATGGCCGGAAAGCTCAAGCCCGGTGACATGGGGTGCCGTCACGAAACTCCAGAGCACCTCCGCGCCTTCCTCGACCTCGGCGCTCAGGGTGTCGATGCGGCGCGACGGCCGCCCGAGATACGCCGGGGGATGAACCTCGAGAGCCGCGGAGAGAATCGGGGTGGTCTCGGGACCCGGAGAGCGCGAGACCGGAGGGAACTCCGCAGGCCGCGCGCCGGGCGGCGAGGTGGTGACCATGACCGCAACCAGGAATGCGGCGGAGACGAACCAGGGCGGCCAGCATGGGAAGCAGGCGGCGGGGCTGCGGGACGCCCGGTGGGGGGGTGGGCTGGTGGCTCCAGGACTGGTTCAAGCGCAGGAGTTGGAGACGTTCCACCAGGCCGAGATCCCCGGGCTCCCGGAGCCAGAGCGCGGCGCTCTCCTCAAGAGCGGGGCACCGACGATTGAGGTGTTCGGCCATGGCGCCGGCGGTGATCGGCGGGGAGCGCCAGCGCAGGGCAAACCCGGCGGCGGCGGCGATGGCGAGTCCGAAGGCGGTGGCGGCGAGGGGATGGAAGGGGAACACCAACCCGGTGGCCATGCAGGCTGCGGCGACCGCCATGCCGACGTGGCGGAGGGCGCGATGCCGTCTCCACTGCCGGGCGAGTGCTTCAAGTGACGCGCGATTCATTCAGGAGGCGCCTGATGCCAGGGGTGCGGCGCCCCGGGGCCAGTTCTGCAACCGGGGTAGGATGCGCTCGACGAGAAAGAGTGCGGCTCCCAGCAACCAGAATCCGGCACGCAGGTCGATGGGATCCGGGCGCTGGGTGGTGGAGGTGACCCCGAGGATGCGGTCCGGGACGTGGACGACCCCCACTCGGGGAATGGGCGGTGGCGGGATGATCGGCGGCGCGGTGGGCACGGCATGCCACTGGATGCGTAGATTCGCAACCGAAGGGCGGCCGCCCTGGAAGAGGCAGGTCCAGGTCGGGCCAAACACCCAAGCCTCGGACCCGGCGGCGAGCTGTCGATCCGCCTGACTCAGCAGCGACCAGACCGGGGCGTGGACGCTGGGAGCGGGGGAGCGGGTCGGATCGATGATTTTGGGAAAACCCGGGGCCAGCCAGCGCGGTTCAAAACCTTCCCCGAGCCGAAGCGTCCAGTCCTGGAGATGCGTGTCCTGCAGGCCCCTGCCGGGAAGGAGCAGACACCAGCGGGCCGGGGACGGTGTCCGGGGCGTCCATTGCAGACCGGCGAAGGCCAGCGCCAGGGCGGCGAGGATGGCGCAGCGCAGCAGGAGCATCGGCCAGTCATGGAGGACGCGCGCGCGGGAGGGTCGTCGATGGGCCAGGAAGGGACGCAGGCTTCCAACCCGCACCACGGGGAGCGGTCGACGCCAGAGATGGATCACGATGGGGACGGCGAGCGCTCCCAGGGCGAACAAGGCCAACGGCTGGAGGGCTTGGAACATGCGGTGGCTCAGCGGCGCGTCCGGCGGCGAAGAAGGGTGTGAAGGCAGCGGTCCAACGGTTGGTCGCTCAGGATGGGAAAGTGGTCGAACCGTGCCTCGCCCCAGGCGCTCAACCAGGCCCGGCGCGAGGCTTCCTGTGCGTCGAGCACCTGCTGGCGCACGGCAGACGCGTCGGTTTCGAGGGTGCGCCCGGTTTCCCATTCCTCCAGCAGCACCGGGCCCTGGTAGGGAAAATCGCGTTCGTCCCGGGCGATGAAATGGAGGAAGAGGACCTCATGCTGGCGGGCCCGCAGGGGGGCGAGCGCGGCCCGGATCTCGCCGTCGTGCTCGTGGCCATCGGTGAGCAGCACGGTGAGTTGGCGGGTGGCGGCCGGTCCGGTGGAACCGCTGTTCGCCTGGGTCCGGCCCATGGCGTGGGCCAGGCGGCGGGGTTCCGTGGGCCAACGCCCCTGCGGTTCGATCCCGGCGAGACAATGGACGATCTGGCGGAAGGGTTGCCGGCGTCCGGCGGTCGAGACCGAGGAAACCTCCCCGTTGCAGACCACCTGCAGGGCCATGGGATCCCCCTGGGCTTCGGCGACCAGGGCGAAGGCGGCGGCCAGCGCGCGGGCGCGGTCGAACTTCGGGGGGTCATCGTCGCAGCCTCCGCGATGCTGCATGGAGGCGGTGGCGTCGAGGACCAGGGCGATGGCGACGCGGGTGTCGACATCGCCTTCGCGGAGGAAGAATCGATCCGAACGGGCGAACAGTTTCCAGTCGATGTGGCGCGGTTCGTCGCCGGGCTGATAGGCGCGGTACTGGCTGAACTCGCGGGATCGGCCCGGGTGAAGGCTGGGGTGGAGGCCGGCCACGGCGCCGGCCACGAGCCGGCGGGCGGCGAGGGTCAGTTGCCCGGCGGCGGCGAGCAGCGGTGCGTCCAGCAGCGGCGTGGGTGGCGTGTCCATCACCTCACCGGGTCGGGGGGCAGGGGGAGGGTGGCGATCAAGTCCCGGACGACCTGGTCGCGGGTGATGTTCTCGGCTTCGGCCTCGAACTGGAGGATCAGGCGATGGCGCAGCACGGGGGCCGCGAGGGCTTGGACATCATCCAGCGTGACGGCAACCCGTCCGGCCAGCAGGGCACGGGCCTTGGCGGCGAGCACCAGCGATTGACCTCCCCGGGGACCGGCGCCCCATCGGATCCAGCGGTCCACGAGGGGGTGGGTTCGGTCGCGCGTGGCTCGGACCAGGCGGTTCAGGTAGTCGAGCAAGGGCTCGCTGAGAAGCACCCGCCGGGCGAGGCCCTGCAGTTGGAGGATCTCCG
>JBBQML010000617.1:0-3722 GCA_038328885.1 Verrucomicrobiota bacterium
CTCCGCGCTGATCGGCCCGATCCCCTCCAGGCGCTTGCGCAGGATGATGTTCCCGGTCACCAGCTTCCGATACATCTCCAGACGCGGCCGCATGTACTCCACGAACGCCAGGGTGCCCGCCACAAACTCGGGTTCCACGTCGTTGCAGACCCCCCCAAACCGGTAGTAGCAGTAGGTCAGCCGCGCTCCGGTGACGCTCTCCAACAGGTCGAGGATCTTCTCGCGGTCGTCGAAGGCGTACAGCAGCGGGGTGAATCCCCCGAGGTCGAGGACGAATGCGCCGAACCAGACCAGGTGGCTCGAGATCCGGTTCAGTTCCGAGGTGATCACCCGGATGTACTCGGCCCGAGGCGGCACTTCGATGCCGGCGGCCTGCTCCACCACCGCCACGAAGGCGTGCGTATAGTGCATCGCCGAAAGATAGTCGATCCGGCTGGTGTTCGGCAGGAACTGCGCCCAGGTCCGGTTCTCCCCCATCTTCTCGTGCATCCGGTGGATGTAGCCGGGCACCGGCTCGGCCCGGGAGATGCACTCCCCGTCCATGGTCAGCTTCACCCGAAGCACCCCGTGCGTGGCCGGATGCTGCGGCCCGAGGTTCAACACGAATGTCTCGTTGTCCCCCACCCGCTCCACGTTGGTCTTCTCAAGCAGCACCGGCGAAGTCCTTTCTCAGCGGATGATACTCGGCGTCCTCCGGCAACAGCAGCGGCGTCAGGTTCGGATGGCCGAGAAACCGGATGCCGAAGAACTCGTGCGTCTCACGCTCATGCCAGTTGGCCCCGGGAAACACTTCCGAGATCGTGGGCACCTCGGGGTTCGCCCGCGGAACCCGCGTGCGCACCACGACCCGCAACGGCGAGAGGGGATGATAGAAATCGTACACGATCTCCATCTCGCCCGCCGCAATCCAGTCCACGCCGGTGACGGCGTCCATCGCGAAGCCCTGGCCATCCACGAGACGCGCCGCCTCCACCACCTGCTCCGGGGCCACTCTCACGTCGAGGTGCCAACCCTTGACCCCCGGATCCACCCGACCGCACGACACGGGGGCCAGGACCGACACCGCCGGCACCACCGGCACCACCGGCACCACCGGCACCACCGCAGGCACGGCAGGCGTCGCAGCCAGGCCGGAACCCGCCTCCGCTCCTGTACCTTTCGCCGCCCCGCTCGCCACGGCTTCTCCAGAGGCATCCGCGGGGACGGGCGTCGAGGGAAGCGCGAGAAGGCTCATGAACGCCGCATCCAGGGAGTCAAGGGTCGGCAGACTCGTCCTCATTGCGGAACCACCCTCGGCCAGCGTCGCTTGCCCGTGATCTTCTCCTCCAGCGCCAGAATCCCCTCAATCAGGGCCTCGGGTCGGGGCGGACACCCCGGGACGTACACGTCCACCGGAAACAGCTTGTCCACCCCCTCCACCACCGCGTACTGCCCGGGGAAGACGAACGGACCGCCCGAAATCGCACAGTTGCCCATGGCAATGACCCACTTCGGCTCCGGCATCTGGTCGTAGAGGGTCCTCACCGCCATGGACATCTTCTTGTTCACCGTGCCGGCCACGATCATCACATCCGCCTGGCGGGGCGAGGGACGGAACACCTCGGCCCCGAAGCGGGAGATGTCGAAGCGGGAAGCCCCCGCCGCCATCATCTCGATGGCGCAGCACGCCAAGCCGAAGGTCAGCGGCCACAACGAGTTGGCCCGCCCCAGCGCCAGCAATTCATCGAGCTTGGCGAAGCGGACGATGGACGAGCAGTCCGGTGGCATTCCCGCGGAGTCCGCCATCCCGGCAGCCGCCCCCACCGGCGCTCCCGCGAGCCCTGCCACGGGCGCTCCCGCCGACGCCAGGTCCGAAGTCCCCGCCGGGGTCACTGAACACTGACATTTTCCCTGCGTTTCCATTCGAAAACACCTTTCTTGCGTGCGTACACGATCACCAACGACAGGATCCCCACGAAGATGAGGACCTCCACCAGGTCCCGGACGGGGAACACCCGGTCATACACCACCGCCACCGGGATCAGGTAGAGGACGTCGACGGCAAACGCCACAAAGACCAACGCGTAAAGGTAATAGGCCGCACAGTAGCGGATCCAGGCATCACCGATCGGCTCCATGCCGCACTCGACGAGTTGGTCGGTCTTGTGGGCGGACTGGCGGGTCCCGCGCGCCGACAGGAAGTAAACCGCCACAAAAGGCCCGATCGCGAAGACGAGTCCGCCCACACAGAAGGCGAATACATAAAGCAAATCGATGGTGAGAACCTTGTCCACGGGGCTCGGTGGGCCGAAGCTTCGCCATGAACTTCCTCCAACCGGGCGAAAAATGGCAAGAGCCTAGACGCAAAAACCTGACGCGCGAGTAGGGATTCCAGCGGTCTTCCTAGCCAAACCTAATGGTACTCCTGGACGGTCCGGACTTCGTAGCCCTGTTTTTGCAGGGCCGCGATGCCCAACGCGGCGGCCCGCGCCCCGGACAGGGTCGTCATGATCGGGGTGCCCGTCATGACGGCGGTCGACCGGATCTTGACCTCGTCCGCCCGCGGGGTGGCGCCGCTGGGCGTGTTGATCACCAACTGGATCTCCTTGTTTTTCAGAAAATCCACCGCGTTCGGCCGGCCCTCGTTGAGCTTCGGGATCCGTTGCACCTTGAGCCCCGCCCGCTCGAGCACCGCCGCAGTTCCACCCGTGGAGATCAGTTCGAACCCCAGGTCCACGAACAGTCGCGCCACCTCCGGCGCCTTCGGCTTGTGGGCGTCGCTCACACTGATGAACACCCGCCCCTTCAGCGGGAGCGGCGAATTGGCCGCCATCTGCGATTTCGCGTAGGCAACCCCCAGGTCGGGATCAAGCCCCATCACCTCACCGGTGGAGCGCATTTCCGGCGACAGGATGATGTCCTGGCCGAGGAACTTGTTGAACGGGAACACCGATTCCTTCACCGCCCAGTACTTCGGCCAGATTTCCGCCGTGAACCCCAACTCGACCAGACTCTTCCCCGCCATCACCTTCGCCGCCAGTTTGGCCAGCGGCACCCCGATGGCCTTCGACACAAACGGCACGGTGCGCGAGGCGCGCGGGTTCACTTCCAGCACGTACACCACGTCGTCCTTCACCGCGTACTGGACGTTCATCAACCCGCTCACGCGCAGCTCGCGCGCCATGGCATGCGTGTGCCGCCGGATGGTCTCCACGACCGCTGCCGGAAGGGTATGGGGAGGCAGCACCATCGCAGCGTCGCCGGAATGCACGCCCGCGAACTCGATGTGCTCGAGCAACGCGCCGATCACGATCGTGCCCTGCGACGCATCGCCGAAATTGCCCACGTCCGCAATGCAGTCGACGTCCACTTCCGTCGCGTCCTCCAGGAATTTGTCCACCAGGACCGGCCGTTCCGGCGAAGCCTCGACCGCGAAGCGCATGTAGTGCTGCAAATCATTGTCCGAGAAGACGATCTGCATCGCCCGGCCTCCGAGGACGAAGCTGGGCCGGACCAGCACCGGGTAGCCGATGCGCTGAGCGATCACGAGGGCCTCGGACTCGTTGGTGGCCAGGCCGTTCGGGGGTTGGGGGATCCCCAACCGGTCGAGCATCGCCGCGAAGAGCTTGCGGTCCTCCGCCATCTCGATGCTTTGCGGGCTGGTCCCGATGATGTTGACGCCGTTCTTCTGCAGCCCGAGCGCCAGATTCAGGGGTGTCTGTCCGCCGAACTGCGCGATCGCC
>JBBQML010000618.1:0-3720 GCA_038328885.1 Verrucomicrobiota bacterium
CTGAGCGATGTCCCATTCATAGTGCCCCTCCCCGGTAATGAGCTTGATCCATTGCTGATCCCTGGCCGATCCCATCGCGGCCTCGTGGGCCGTGTCCCAGAACTCGTTGCTCCGCTGATCACCGACGGCGACCGGAACAACCCATGCGAACGCGGAGTTGTCCGGCCGCATCGTCCCGACATAGAGGTTGACGAGTCGGAACGTGTCTTGCACGGCGAGGGTTTCCAGCATCGATGGGGCGACGAGGTGGATTTCGTGATCCAGAATCAGGCAGGGCATCGATTCTTCACGCAGCGTCCGATGAATCATGAAGAACCGGCCCTTCTGAGGCCGTTTAGTCAGCGTGATGCGGCCGATCTTCCGAACGACCCGGACATTCGCTCCATAATCGGTCGGTGCCCGGAGCTGATCGAGATCGCTGGAGACGTCGCGGATCATTTCCTGCTTCGCCGGCGGTACTTGATCGCCGCTTGTTTGGGGCTTTGTGGCCTTGGCGGTTTCCGGTTGGGCGTCGCTGTCGTCGGCAGCGCCCTGGGTTACTCTGTTTTTCATGGGGAACTTCGATTTTGGTGTTGGGGTTGGTATCGTTCACGTCTCCGGCGATGGTGATGTCTCGAGGGGAGCGGCTCAGATGCCCTCACTCAGAATCCGCCTGAGCTCGGCTGCGGTGAGGCGGTAGCCCTGCCCAATGAACGCGGCCTTGATCCGCTTCGAACGGATGCCGCGCTTCACGGTTTCCGGGTGGACTCCGGCCAACCGGGCGACGGTGGCTGAGTCGTAGTTCGCCGCGGTGAGCACCAGTTCGTCGCCGCGGTGATAGGCCCCCGGAATGGGGCCGTCCGCGTCGCAGATCTGGATCAGTGGTGTGGGGTCGAGTGTGTCGTTCGCTTTCATCAGGGCCCAGCGTGGCACCCCGCGATCTGTTATACCTCGACCACTTGCGTGGGAGGAATTGAGCTATCGATACGCCGAAACCGGGACCTGAAAGGAGACCTCCTCCGGATCGTTTCGACGCCGACCGAGGCTGAGTCGTGCGGTCAACTCCCAGTGGTCGCCGTTCCTGACGCATCCACAGATAACCGGGTGCAGCATTTTTCGAAGCCCCACTCGTTGACCCATCTTTGCGATAGTGTTTGGCGACGTGAGCGTGCTTGCACCAAGCAACGTTGCCGTCGCCTGCCAGGTCCACCAACACAAGGCGGGAGCCCCATGCCCTGCCCGCAGCCACAACCGCCACATTCGGGTCTGCAGGTCTTCGTTCGCATCGTCGGGACGCGGTTTCCTGGTGCCGCGCCTCTTCCGTCGTGCGATTTCGGCGTCGATCAGCGCCCGCGCGCCTTTGGTCCTACCTCGCTTCCGCATTTCGGACAGATCACCATCCGGAACGGCCTGGAGGATCTCCTTGTGGTGGTCCGGGTTTGTGAGCATGTCCGAACCCAACGGCCGGCCGCGATGGACGAAACCACCCCGCATAGCCAAAACGCGGTCAATGCCACCAACGTGCAAAAGCCGACCATGGTCCCGAATCTCACACCCGCTTCGCCAGCATACTGCAACCTCAAGAAAACTCCGGGTCTCCGGTCTCAATTCCCGCTGGCTAAGCCGCGGCCACACTGGAATGAGCAAGCCCTTTGTGCGCTTCACCTTCCTCTGGGCCTCACTAAGGCTGCCAGTGGCGGTCCATTAGGTCGTCCCCTTTTGCTCCCATAGGACGATGTATCCACCAGGAGAGCTGCCGTCGATCGGGAGTTTGCCAAGCGGGCGGCATTCAGGTTGGAGGGCCGTGAGGTCATCGGCCCGTGCGATTTCCGGCCGGGCCTCCACTACCCACTCAGGCCATGCCAGTCTCGTGTCATGCTTGGGCTCGCCGGAGTCCCTTGAGTGAATGAGCGCCGCCGGCAACAGCGACGCAATGGGCAGGAGCGCCTGGGAGGTCAGGCTCGGGTTGCCCTCGGGTGTGAGGTCGGTAAGGAGCCGCAACGGGTGGTTGTCCTCGATAATGTTCACCAGTTGGTTCTCCGACTAAATAGCACGGCACATCCACGGCCGGCCCGGTTCCAGGGAAGACTTACGCCCCCTTGTCAAACACCGTCACGGCCACGCCGGCCCGCCCGTCGATGTAGTGGTCGGCGGTCACGGCAATCCCACCGTGCCGGAGGAACCGACTGGCGGCGTGGATTCCTGCCGCGGCGTTCACCAGACTTCCTGCTTCTTTCCGCAGGGTATGAAGCGGCTTACGATCAGTCACCCCGTGCGCGTGAAGCCACCTGGCCAGTCGAGCCCACGTTGCCTCCGCCCGGTAGACGCGCTGCGCCGTCTTGGCGACGCGGGTACCTCCGGCTAGGACATACTCACCAGATCGCCCGCGGCCGAGTTCTGCCGCCAGCTCCGGAGTGATCTGGACGTTGCCCGCCGACTGCTCCGTCTTGCCCGCTGTGACCGTAATCGTTCCAGTCTTGGTGTTCACATTCGACCAGAGGAGTACATCCGCCTCCGACCGCCGAAGACCCGCCCCCAGCAAAAGCTGGAACGTCTTCCACGCCTCAGGGTCGTCATCCCGAAGTTCGGCTCGCGCCGCAACGACGAGTTCAGCCGCGGAGAACGTCGCGACGTATTTCGGACACCGCCCAGCGGCAACCCGGAGGTCGGCGAACGGGTTGGGTACGGGGATGGGGAGGACGTCGAGCATCTGGCGAGACCAAAGCCCCCTCGCCTGGCGAACCTGGGCGGCTGCCGTGCGCTTCGCCGATGGGTCGGATCCACGACCCATGATATAGGCGGCGACCGTCGCCTTGATCGTGGCAGGGGTCAGGGCAGCCAAGGGGACGGCCTCAACCTGGGCACGCCACTGATCGAGACCGCCGGTCTTGTAGTCGTAGCGGCGCCCGTCGCCGGAGATCCCAGCGACGTGCGATGCCAGCCAGCGCAGTGCGTTGCAGTACTGCCGAAAGGTGATGGGGCTGCAATGAGTGGCAACCCGTTCGCACGCCCGGATCATGTCGCCGACGGTCAGGGACTCGGCTGCCGGGGCAACCTCTCCGCCGTCCGCCAGGGCATCCTCCTTGGCGCGGCCCTGGGCGGGCACGCCAGGGGTCAAATCCGCGTGGGCCGCATCCCACCCGTTCACCTTGAGGATCCCGTGAAATCGGGCGGCGCGGGCCGCGGCGACCCGGGCAGAGTTGGTGTTCAGAAGCACCTCTTCCCGGCGCCCGCGGTGGGCGATACGAACCGAGTAGCCGGTGGTCTGGATCCGCTTACCGTCCCGGGTCCAAGCCGGGTGGAAGACCCGCCGCTCCCACTTGCGGGCCCCGGTGGAAACCCGCCCCGCTGGTTTTTCTGGCTGCTCCGCCACTTCCGGGCTCTGCTCCGCCACTTTTTGAGGCTGCTCCGCCGTTTCGCGCGTCGGTTGTTGTACCGCGGGGTTGCGCTCCATGGCGTCTAGTTCGGGCCGTTCCCCACGATGCGCAACATAAAACCGTTGATAATACAGAGCGAAATAGAGGAAGCCGGCTAAAACAAAGGGGAAGAGATGGTGCCCCGGTCCGGACTCGAACCGGAAACCAATTGATTAAGAGTCAACTGCTCTACCAATTGAGCTACCGAGGCACCGCGGACCCCGCCTGCGCGGGGCGGCAAATAAACCGTCCACCGCGGCCCGCTGCAACCAAAATCTATGGAACGGGTTGCGAGCATGAAGACGAGCCGGAGGCGGGCTCTCCG
>JBBQML010000619.1:0-3716 GCA_038328885.1 Verrucomicrobiota bacterium
CGGCCACCGTTGCCAACGAGGTGTACGACATGCGCCATGACGTGGAGCAACAGACTGACCGTATCCGGGCCAACCCGTTGCTCACCGCCGAGCAGAAGATCCGGGCCTTCGAAGCCATCCGTGCGGAGACCCGGTTGGCCATCGTCGAGGTCCTCGGCGAACCGCTTCTCGATGAATACAGCCGCATGGGTGGGCGCTGGCTGCTCGACCTGACCGACCCCGGGAACCTGGGCGAAACCGGGATGCTGATCGTCCCGCCGCCCCTTCCGGAACCCCCCCTCGAAGCGATCCCGGATGCCATCGCGGCGGATCACACTCCCGGCTCCGGCCTCCGCTTCCCCTGAACCACCCCGACGTCTCTTCGCCCTGAATCGTTCCCGCCCCCCCGCGTGCCGCAACCCGCCGCCAATCGGTTGGTCGTCGTCGCGTTGGGTTCGAACCAGGGCGATTCGCGGAGCTTGTTGCAGGCCGCGGCCGCCCGACTGCAAGAGTTCGCCAACGGACCCCTCCAGGCATCCTCCCTCTGGCGTTCGGCCCCGGTGGACTGCCCGCCGGAATCCCCGGGGTTCATCAATGCGGTGGTGATCTTCGAGGCCCCCGCCGAAGCCACGCCGGAAAGCCTGCTCGACCGCCTGCAGGAGCTGGAACGTGAGTTCGGGCGTGAACCCAAACGGATTCTCAACGAGCCCCGACCGCTGGATCTCGACCTGATCGCGTTCGGCCGCCAAACCCGGGCCTCCCCGGGCCTGACGCTCCCGCATCCGCGCGCCCACCACCGCCGCTTCGTGCTCGCCCCGCTCGCCGAGATCGCTCCCACCCTCCGCCTGCCCGGCCAACGGGCGACAATCCAGGAACTGCTGGCGACACTCCCCGAGGGGGAAGCCGTGTCACGTTGGGCCGATCCGCGTTGGACCGGGCCGGGGTCCGCCGGACCCGGCCCGGTCCGTGCCTCGATGGACGCTCAACGGTAAGCGCTCAGCGGAACAGCGCATTGGTCTGACCCTCGCCGAGAATCAAATAGTACGGCACGCCGCCGCCCACGCCCCCCGCGTTGATCACGTAGCCAGCGTCGAGAGCCTTGTCGATCCGGATCCTGGCCTCTCGCAGGTGGGCCTTCGAATAGGCGTCCAGCACCCCGCTCCGGGCCTCGAGCACCTTGGCCAACCGGGCGCTGAGATCGCCAAGGTGTGAGAGGGCAAGGGTGCCGATCGGCTTGTGCGACGCCTGGCCCCAGGCGCTCGGCATGCTCAGGTCGATCAGGCGCTCGACATACTCCCGCTGCAGGTTGCGCCGCAGGCTCGAGATCATCGGCTCGCGCTCCGTGTACCGGTCGCCCACCTTGTCGAGGTCCGCCCAAATCTCCTTCTCCAGGGTCTGCAACACCTCCGGCAGCGTGACCATGTCCTCCTTCGACGGCGTCCGAAATTCGTTGTCGTAGACCCTGCCCAGCGTGTCGGGATTCAGCACCCGGGTGAGGACCATCGCCTGGATGCCGATGATGCGGTCGTGCACCGGCCAGGTGGGGTCGAGAAACGCCTGCCGGTAGTCGTCGAGCCACTTGTCCACCGTCATTCGACTGAGCAGCTCCGGCGTCAACCCGTATGCCTCATCGCGGAACGAGTTCTCGATCAGGAAGGTAAGCGCCTCCCGCTGGGCCTTCACCGGGACGACCTCCACGGGCGCCCGGTTGCCCGGATCGCCCTTCTTGTCCCGGTTCACGAATGCGCCGCCAAGCCACCCCGACATGATGCTCAGGGCGCGGGTCTGCAGGGCGAGGGTCATTTCGTAACCCGCCCGCGCGCGCGACCAGGACTGCCCCTCCTTCACGAATTTCTCGATCAACCGCTCCCGGTGGAATCGGGCCAGGTCCATCTGCTTGCAGGCGTAGCTCAGCGGGTCGCGGGCAAAATCGTAGCGCCGCGCCAGCGGATCAGGCCCGAGGGTGTCCTCGTCGGTCGCGAACTGCAGTTCGGGCTCCCCGGCCCGCTTCAGAATGGCTTTCAGTTCCTCGGGCTTCTCCGCGGCGGTGTAGCCGTACTCGATCGCCCAGAAGTCATACGGCCCGATGTCGATCATGCCGTAGTCGCCCTGCTTTTCGCCCTGCTTCTCCCGGTCCTGCCAGCTGTTCAGGTTGACCGGCAGGTAGTCCATGACCGAACCCGCAAACGGCTTCTTGCCCTTGAGTTCGGGGCTGTTGATCTGATCCAGGGTGTAGATGCTCGAGGCCTTGAAGTTGTGCCGCAGCCCCAGGGTGTGCCCCACCTCGTGCGCGACAAGTTCCGCCACCAGCGGCCCCACGAACCACTCCGGTACACCGTCCAGGAGGTCCTTCGGATCCGGCTTCTTGGCCTCCACCTTCGGCTTCTCCTGGTCCTTCCCCTCCCCGTCCTTGCCCCCGCCGCCCTCACCCTCCGCCGCGATGGCGTCCAGCATCAGGTCGAAGTTGAACCGCATCGCGGCCAGATCCAGCGCCTTGCACTCGGCCGCGCGGCAGAACCCGTTGAACTGGCTGGTCCGTCCCACCAGTCCGTCGTACTCGTTGCTGCCCACCAGGGTGGGATCGACGCTCGCCATCGCGTGGCCGCCATATGCCTGGGCGCCGCGTGCCATCAGGAACGACACCATGGCGTCGCGATTCGAGGGATCCGCCAACCGCACACGGGGATCCCACTGCGGCCGCGTTTGGAGCCAAGCCAGAGTTGCCGGGCTCATGCCCTCCATGGCCAGGCCTGGCAGCACCTCGTTGAATTGCCGCCAGTAGTGCCGGATCCACCCATCGGTCAGCACGATGTCCGCATCCAGGATCTGACCGGTCAGCGGATCCACCCGGCTCGGTCCAATGGCCGTGCCGATGTTGTTGTTGAGCCACCGGACGAAGTTGTACCGGACGTCCTCGGGATCCTTCTCCATGTGGGCCCCCGTCGCGGCGTCCTGGTAGTAGACCTCGATCGCATTCGCAAAACCCACCTTCTCGAAAGCCTTGTTCCACATCAGCACGCCCTCCCGCACCCACCGGCGATATCGCACCGGGGTGGTGGATTCGATGTAGAAGATGATCGGGCTCTTGGGCGGGCTCACCTTGATGTTCGGATCCGCCTTCTCCAGATGCCAGCGGTTCACGAATCGCACCCGGTTCTCCTCCGCCTGGTACTTGCCCAGGTCCGCAAAGGAGGTCGTGAAGTAGCCAATACGCTCGTCCGCCGCGCGCGGCCGGTAGGCCGGGTTGGGAAGGATCTCGCTGATCGAGTAGTGCAACGCCTTCATCACCCCGTTCGCCATCGGCAGCTCGAACGCCAGTTCGACGTTCCCGGGAAAGGCCTTCGCGGTCTTGAGGGTCGCCAGCGATGACCTGGCCCCGGCCACCATCGAACCGAAGAACTTCACCGCCTCACCCACCAGCAGGCCGTCCATGTCGATCACCGGCCCCTGCCCCGGCACCAGCGCAAGGATCGGTACGTCCACGATCACCCGGTCGGTAAAAAGGCGCTGAACGCTGGCCTTCGATTCGGCCTCGCCGGTCGAGCGCACTTCCAACTGCGGCGCCATCAGCAACAGCCGCTTGTCGACCCGCCGCCAATACACGTACATGTCCCCCGCCTGAAGCCCGGCGTAGCGCTCCCCACTCGCCACCGTCAGCGCCACAAAGAACTTCTTCTCGGCGAACTTCTCCGGGAACACCGCGAGCACCTGATGATCCTTGCGCCGCACCCAGATCT
>JBBQML010000620.1:0-3702 GCA_038328885.1 Verrucomicrobiota bacterium
TCCCACCGGCGGTCACAGCTTTGTACCTGGCTTTGTAGTTGGTCGCTGCGAACGTTCATGAGCAAATCTGCTTCTACTCATTCCTGCGGAATGTCTGGGCGGGTCCGGCCGGGAGGGGAGACCCAATCAACCCACCCGTTGTTATGGCGAGCGGTCATGTGAAGTGGTTCGACAACAAGAAGGGTTTCGGCTTCATCTCGTATGAGACCGACAACGATGTTTTCGTGCACTATTCAGCGATTCAGACGGGAGGTTTCAAGACGCTGAAGGAGGGCGAGTTGGTCAATTTCGAGTTGGTCGAGGGCGACAAGGGACTCAAGGCCCAGAACGTCCAGCGGGCGGCCCTCGAGGTGTGAGCCAGGCAGAGGACCTGCGGAAGGAGGGGACCGCCGAGGGCCCCGGGGGTCCCGGGTGAAGGCTTGGAGCGGGGTCGGCTGCCCCGCTAGGGTGCCGGCCATGGTTGCCCTCCGCGGTTGGCCCGAGCCCCACAGCATCTACGTCCATGTGCCGTTCTGCGCCCAGAAGTGCGAGTACTGCGCGTTCTACTCCACGGCGGCGGACGGTGCCCTGATCAACCGTTACGTGGCGGCGCTGGTGCGGGAGATGGATCTGCGGCGGGGGTCCCTGGCGGGTGCTCCGGCCACCGTCTTTTTTGGGGGCGGCACGCCGTCCCTGCTCAACCTGCGGCAGTGGGAAACGGTCCTCGACGCCTTCGATCGCGCGGGTTGGCGTGGGGCTGGCGAGTGGACGGTCGAGTGCAACCCGGCGACCGTTTCCGCCGACAAGGCGCGGCTCCTGCGGGACGCCGGGGTGAACCGCATCTCGATGGGCGTCCAGTCGCTCGACGAGGCGTTGCTGGACCGGTTGGGGCGTGTGCATAGCCGTGACATGGTGTTCCGGTCCTACGACGTGTTGCGCGGGGCAGGCTTCGACAACGTCAACCTGGACCTCATGTTCGCGATCCCCGGGCAGACGCGGGAGGTTTGGGGGGCAACCCTGGATGAGGCCCTGGCCATGGGGAGCGAGCATCTGTCGAGTTACGAAGTGATCTACGAGGAGGACACCCCGCTCTTCGAACAACTGAAGGCGAGGGCGTTCGACGTCGACGAGGAACTCGCTGGCGAGATGTTCGAGGACCTGGTGGGACGTTCGGCGGAAGCGGGGTTCTGGCAGTACGAAGTGGCCAATTTCGGTCGGGACGAGCGGGTTGGTGCGTCCGCGTCGCCGACGGTTTCGGGGTTTGCGGGGAGTGATGTGGGAACGGAGGCCGGGGCGCGGCCGGCGGTTCCCCGGCTGGCTTGTCGGCACAATGTGAATTACTGGCGGGGCGGAGGTTATCTGGCCCTGGGCCCGAGCGCTTCCGGGTTCGAACAGGGCGTGCGGTACCGAAACGTGGCGAACACGCGCCGGTACTGCGAGTTGCTCGAGCGTGGTGAACTTCCCCGCGATACGCGGGAGGAACTGGGTGCGCGGGTGCGCGCCGGCGAGATCGCCGCGTTCGGGCTGCGCATGAACGCGGGCTGGGCGTGGGACGAGTTTTCGGAGGCCACAGGCCATGACCTGCGGACCGGGTGGGCGGAGGTCATGCAGGACCTCGAGCGACGGGGTCTGGGGATTCTGGACCCGGCCGGGTTTCGGCTGACGTCCACCGGGCTGCGGTTTGCCGACGCCGCGGGCAGCGAGTTCCTGGTGACCCGGGGTGAAGAAGCCGCGGGGGTTGGGGCCGAGGTGAGCCGCAGTCGGCGGGCGGTCGCGGCCCAACCGCGGTGAGTCGGCCGTTTGCCGGGGTTGCGCGTGGCTTTACACCTGGAGGGTCGGCTCCTACCTTGCGCGGCCATGCTGGAGCCGGCGACGAAGAAACGGGTCGTGGTGGGTTTGAGCGGGGGAGTCGATTCCTCCGCCGCGGCGGCGCGGCTGTTGAAGGACGGTTGGGACGTCGTGGGGATCACCCTCAAGCTCTGGCCGCAGGACTGTGTTTCGCGGGCGGAGGACAAGTGCTGCGGCCCCCAGGCGGTGGCGGATGCGCGTTCGGTTGCTCATCGGCTGGGCATTCCGTTCTACCTCATCGATGAGGCCGCGGATTTTCAACGGGAGGTCATCCAGTACTTCGCGGAGGAGTATCGCGCCGGGCGCACCCCGAACCCCTGTGTGATGTGCAACGAGAAGCTGAAGTTCGGCACGCTCATCCGCCGGGCCCGCCAGTTGGGCGCGGAGCATATCGCCACCGGCCATTTTGCCCGGGTGGAGCGGGCGAGCGAAACGACGGGAGGTCGCCACCTGCTCCTCCGCGGGCGGGACCGCCGCAAGGACCAGAGCTATTTCCTCTTTTCGCTGCGGCAGGACCAATTGGCCCGCGCGGTTTTCCCGCTCGGTGAGCTCACCAAGTCCGATTCGCGGGACATCGCCCGGGACTCGGCGCTGAAGACCGCGGACAAGGGGGAGAGCATGGAGATCTGCTTTGTGCCGGACAACGACTATGGCCGGTTCCTGGAGCAAAACCGGTTGGTCGAACGGCACCGCGGGGAGATCGTCGACCTCCAGGGACGCGTGCTGGGCCACCACGAAGGCATCGAGTTCTTCACCATCGGCCAGCGGCGGGGGCTGGGGATTTCCTCCCCGCGCCCGTGGTATGTGGTCGATCTCGAGGCGGCCTCCAACCGGGTGGTGGTGGGCGACGAGACCGCCCTCGAGCGGCGTGAGTTCGGGGTCGAGCGCTGCAACTGGATCCCGTTCGCGGAGCCGCCGGTGGAACTGACGGCCACCGTGAAGATCCGGTACAATCACCCCGGCACGGAAGCGGCGCTGTTCCCCCTCCCCGGGGGTGGCGCGCGGGTTGTGCTGCGGGAACCCCAGCGAGCGATAACCCCCGGGCAGGCCTGTGTCTTCTACCAGGACGACCTCGTGCTGGGCGGGGGGTGGATCGCGCGCGGGCCCGCCGCTTCATGAAATCAGCGTTCTCCCATCGGGTGGTCCTGGTTACGGTGCCCGATCTCCGGGTGGCGCGCCTCCTCGCACGGGCGGTGCTGACAGCGCGAGTCGCCGCCTGCGTCAACGTGCTTCCCCGGATGGAATCCCACTATTGGTGGCAGGGCAGGATCGAGACCGGCCGGGAACGCCTCCTGGTGCTCAAGACGACCCAGGCGCGGCTGGCCGAGCTCGAGCGGGTGGTGCATGCCCATCACCCCTACGACACTCCGGAGTTTGTGGTGCTGAAGATCCACACGGGGAGCCGTCGGTACCTCGATTGGATCGGGGCCAGTACCGCTGGAACCGATGCCCCTGCGCGGCGGCGGGTGGCGCGCTCTCCAGAGGAGGCAAAGACTGCGAAAGCCGACCCGTGCACGAAGGTGTAGCCGGGGGCTCCGCGGCGGCAGCGGACGGCCGGCTCGCGCGGAGCGGCGGTTTCGAGGCGACGGAACCCTCCTGGAACGCGCCTGCCAAATCGGACTCGGGAACTGCCGCGTTGGACCGACTGGCGAGGAGGGCCAGTGGGCTGGCGACTTCTGTCCGGGAGTCTGTCACCCTTCCGGCGGTGTCAGGTCCACGGGTGAGCATCGTCGGAGGGGGGGCGGCGGGTTTTTTCGCCGCCATCACCTGTGCCGAGGCGCGTCCGGACTCGGTGGTGACGGTGTATGAGCAGGCACCGAGGTTCCTCTCCAAGGTGCGGATTTCGGGGGGCGGCCGGTGCAATGTGACCCACGC
>JBBQML010000621.1:0-3701 GCA_038328885.1 Verrucomicrobiota bacterium
TCGGCGGGGCTCCTGCCCTCACGCACCTCCGCGCCGACCACGAAGAGTCCGGCCCAACGCCGATGCTCGGCACTGGCGTAGGTCTGGGTCGCGACTTCCCGGCCCAGGACCAAGCCCTTGTGCAAACGCCCGGTGCGGTTCTCCAGGACCTGTTCCAGCACGTCCAGCACGTAGGCGTCGCGGTGACCAAACGGCACGGTGTGATAGAGGACGTCCACTTGCGGATTCGCCTCCGCCTCGGCGTTCATCCGCTTCTCGGCGTTCTGCTTGGGCTCCAAGGTGACCACATCCGGCACCGGCCGCGCACCGACCGGGATGCGGCCGAAGTAGCGCTCGATGGCCGGCCAGGCGGTGGCGGCCTTGAGGTCCCCCACCAGGATCAGCGTGATGTTGCCCGGCGAGTAATAGGTCGCGAAAAATGCGTCCGCGTCGGCCTTGCTGATGGCCGGGATGTCGGAAGCCCAGCCGATGATCGGCCACTGGTAGGGGTGGGCCTCCCAGAACATCGAGTTGAGCGTCTCCTCAAACCGGCCCAGGGGGGTCGATTCCGTCCGCATCCGCCGCTCCTCGAACACCACGTCACGCTCGGCGTAGAACTCGCGAAAGACGGGATGCAGGAGCCGCTCGCTCTCCATCCAGCACCAGAGCTCGAACTTGTTCGCCGGCACGGTGATGAAATAGGCGGTCAGATCATAGTGGGTGAACGCGTTCATCCCCGAGGCCCCGGCAGAAGTGTAGATGCGATCGAACTCGTTCTTCACCAGGAGGGCGCGCTGCGCCTCGATCAACCGCTTGAACTCAGCCTCCAACTCGCGCTGGCGCGGGCTCTGGCTCTCCAGCGCCTGGGGATCCTCGATCTCGCCCCGCCGCCACGCCGCGCGCCGTTTGCGTTCCTCCTCGCGAATCTGCTCTCGAACGGCCTCCTGCCGCCCGATGACCTCGAGGTCGGCGGCGGCATCCTTGGTCCCGATCGTCGGCGTGCCCTTGAACATCATGTGTTCGAAGAGATGCGCGATGCCGGTGATCCCGGGGCGTTCGTTCGCGCTGCCCACGTGGACGACGAACCCCGCCGCGATGGTGGGTTCGCCAGGGCGCTCCACGATCAGGACCTTGAACCCGTTGGGCAGGAATTTCTCGATCACCGGCACCTGCTGGGCCAGGGCCACACCCCAGAAGCCGGCGACGATCGGCGCCCAGCGGAGCAAGGCGCGCGCCATGAACGTTCGTAAACTCACGGCCTGAAGGTGGCGGAATCCTCCGTCGGGTCAACGGAGGATGCGGGGTGGGGAGGGGATCGAACGAGGATGGCAGGATCGACAGGATCAGGACCCGACTCCCATGGACCCGGGTTTATCCTGTGCCTCCTGTCCATCCCTGTTGAGTCCTCTTCTCCGGGGCGTGCCGAGGGCTGACGACGCGTTCAGGGGGCGCTCACGCGATAGAACTGCCGCGTCGCATGGACCTCCTCGCCCGGATCGTGGCTGCCCTCCGCGCCGGGAAAGGTCAGCCCCGAGGCAATCCTCGCAAAGCCCGCCGCCAGGGAATCCGTTGCCCAGACGCTGTAGCTGGTTCCGCGCCCCGCATTCCAGCGCAGCCGAAGCCCAACCCCCGGGACTGTTCCGGTCGCCAGGCGGATGGCATCGCCTGAAGGTCCACCCGGGGTCTCCTCCTCGGAACCCTCCGCTGCCTCCGAGAACCGCCGACCGTCCGCCCGGCGCCCCGGGGTAACCGGCAGGGACGCGTCCGCACCCCTCAAACTGAAGCCGCCGCGCTCGTCCGGGCTCCTCGCCACCGAGCCCGCAGTCCCCAGCACCGCCCCCGGGTAGACCACCCGACACACCAGATTCGTCGCCGCGTTGAACACCGCGATGGTGTCCCCGTCGTTATTGAGCGAAAGCCCGCTGATGCCCTCGCTGACGGGCTCCGCCATGACGTCCAGCGTGGGGGCGGTGCCGTTCCTGGGCCCCCCGTACACGATCACCGCCCCCTTCCCCTCCAGGACCGTGGGTTGGCGAAAGACATGGCGCGTGGCCGCCGCGTCCGCGATCCGCCAGCCGCCCAGATCGATCGGTTCGGGGGCGAAATTCACCAGCTCGAGGAACTCATCGTGCTGCGTGGGGCGGTCCGCCGCGGACGCGCGCTGGAGTGGATTGAACACCGGGCTGGTGGGGTTCCCCGAGGGGTTTGCCAGGAACTCCGTCACCACCACCTGCTGCTCCGCGACGGTTGGCAGGTACACCCGCCAACCAATTCTCCGGATGCCCGCAGTGCTGGCGATTACCAGTGCCGGTTCCAGCAGACGCCCCGCAATCCCCGGGGTCGCCTCAACCACAAAGCGCGCGGTGGTCGCCCCGTTGAGCTCCCCCGCCCCGGGCACCTCAAACCACCCGCTCCCCTCGGGCAGACCCTCCGGGGTCACCGGTTCGACCGAGTACGCGGCTCCACTCGGATCGTCCATACCGACCCGGACCTCCAGGCGTTCCCCTGACCTCAAGGACTGCTCGCCGAAGGTATTGGTCAGGGCATCCCCCGGGCGGATGAGGTGGGAGAGCACGTTGGTAAACCCCACCGCCAGCTTCAGTGCGGGTTCCGGCTCCGTGACCCTCAGCATCGCCGTTTCGCTGAGGACGCGACCCAGCATGTTGGTCACGACCACCCGGTATTCCCCGGCATCCGCCAACCCCACGGACTCCAGGGCGAGCAGGGTCCCCGAACCGCCGGCGACGGGGTTCCCGTTGTGCTCCCACTGGAAATGGAGCGGCTCCAGTCCAATCGCCGTGACCGAGAACAGGGCTGTGGCATCCACCAGGCGCTCGAGGCTCTGGGGCTGGGACACCACCATCGGTGCGCCGTCCGGAAGGACGGACTCGCGCGCCCGGATGCTGAGCTGGTCGAATCGCCAGGTGCCCGAGGGACCGTAGTTGCCGTTGACGGCGGCGTAGGCTGCGACCTCGTCGAAGGCCGAGACGATTCGCAGCGCGAAGTCGGGGTTGTCATCGACCGCGACCAGCGCCGACAGGTCGACGGAGAGGCCGTTCGTGAACACGCCCCCCGCGAGCAGGGTGAAGGTCGCGAGATCCGTGAAGGCCAACCCGTCGACGGAATACTGGACGAGCACCCGCCGGCTGGCCGTGTTACTGGGTCGGAGGTCGAAACGGCACTCCAAGCCGTGGTGTCCCAGGGTGCTGACCCTGAACTCCGCTCCCGCCGTTCCCGGGGCCTTTCCCTGGGCAGGAAACCCACTCAGGCTCCACGCGTTGTCCCCTGCCGTCGCCGGGTCGGAAGAACCGCTCCCGCTGGCGAACGTGCCGGACACTCCTCCGACGAGGGCTGCCTGGCCGGATCCGCTGGATGGCAGGGGATTCGTCGCCTCGGTGAGGCCGTTGAAACTCCATTCCGCGATGAGTTGATCCGCCGAGACGTCCTTGAGGAACAAACCGAAGACCAAGATCCCGATCGATGCTTTCCAGTTCATGCTGCTGCCTCCTTGTTGGCGACCAGCCCGGCAGCCGTCGCGGTCGGGGTTAAGGCAGCAACCCCCAGGAACGGGCAACAGCGGAAGCCTCGGGCGCACCCATTTCTCGCGGCCGAGGGTAGCGGGATGCCCTAGCAGTCCGTTGAAAAAGTCTGGCGGCCGCCCGGTACAACGCAAAGGAACCCCGAAAAGCCAATGAATGCGCCGTGTCACCACGGCGACTACA
>JBBQML010000622.1:0-3701 GCA_038328885.1 Verrucomicrobiota bacterium
GGTCACCAGGGGCGGCGGCCAGGCGGTGGAGGAGCTCGGTGAGCGCCCCGGCCGCCTCGGCCGGAGCATCCGCGGCCAGGCCTTCCACCGTCCGACGTGCCACCGTGGTGTCGCGAGCCGTGGCCAGACGCGCTGCGGCCCGGCGCAGCCGGCTGTTCTCCTTCCTGGCGAGCCGCTCACCCACGGTGGGGCGGACGAGGCGCCAGAGTGCGCGCAGGCGCTTAAGGGCAAGCCGCGTCTCATGGACAGCCTGGTCCGGATCGATTCGCGGCGCGCACGAGCCCTCGGATCCACGTGCCGGGACCGGAGCCTCGAAATCGCGAGCGGCGGCAGCCGCCGCATCCGCGAGGGCGGTCGCCACCCGGGTCAGACCCTGGCGGACACTTTCGCGCCGACCAAGCTCGAGGCGCGAGAGGTAGCGGTGGGCTTTCATGCGGGGTGCGGTGCGGCAGGACGGACGACGGAGCCTGCCCCGACCAAGGGCGAATGTCTGTGACGATCCGGTGAACTTTGTGTCGACGCCGTGACGAAGATTTGGCCTCGCGTGCCGTGGTGCGCGGTTCCCACGATGGCCGGGTGAGAGGTTGGCAGAGTCTGGAGGTGTCGTTGTTCCGGTGGATCAATCGGGACTGGGCGCACCCATGGATGGACGTGGCAATGGGGTTGCTGACGGGCAATTCGTTCTTTGTCCCGGCCTTGCTGGCGCTTCTCGCCGTGGCCGTGTGGCGCGCGGGTCGGAAGGGAGTGGTCCTCGTCGTCATGGTCGGTGCCGCCCTGGCGTTTGCCAACGCTTGCGTGGCCGATCCCCTCAAGGACTGGATCGCCCGGGGCCGGCCCTACGTGGTGCTCGACGACGTGATCCTCCGCGTTGGCCGGGGAAACCCGTTCGGGAGCATGCCGTCGGGGCACGCCATGAACTGCGCGCTCCTGGCCGCGGTGGGCGGCTGGTATTTCCGCGGCAGCCTGTGGGTGACGGTCCCGCTCGCTGCAGGGGTGGCGCTCTCGCGGGTTTACAACGGCGCCCATTTCCCGACGGACGTGCTCGCGGGAGCTGCCCTCGGGGTGGCGTCCGCTGCCCTGGTCGGGTTCGTCCTCGACCGCCTTTGGGGTTGGGTCGGTCCGCGGTTCGCGCCCGGTTGGGCGGTCCGGATGCCCTCCCTTTTACACCCCAACGCGCCAGCGGTGGTGGTGGATTCCCCCGGCGCCGGGACGTCTCCCGGTCCGGGCCCGGGCCCGGACTCGGAATGAGCGCGGGTCTGTTCCAGGAGGTGTTCCAGATCCGGGACGCCTACGCGCTCGGCGCGACGCTCCATTCCGGCCAGGCGTTTCGCTGGCTCGAGGTCGGGGCTGGCTGGGAGGCTGTGCTCGCGGGCCGCTGGGTGCGGTTGCGGGAGGCCGGCGAGGAC
Source organism: Verrucomicrobiota bacterium (assembly GCA_038328885.1). Lineage (GTDB taxonomy): Bacteria > Verrucomicrobiota > Verrucomicrobiia > Limisphaerales > CAIMTB01 > CAIMTB01. Next base: position 1,407 of record JBBQML010000622.1, read on the forward strand.
CGGACGAGGTTGGTCGCGGAAACGGTCGTGGACCCCGGCGACTGGGGGTGGTTGCGCCGTTACCTGGCGCTGGACGATGACCTCGCCGCGATCCTGGCGACGTTCCCGGCGGACGCGGCGGTCCGGACCGCGGTCGCGGCCTGTCGGGGGTTGCGGGTCCTGCGTCAGGATCCTTGGGAATGCCTGGCATCGTTCATCCTGTCCTCGACCAAGCAGATCGTGCAGATCCGGCAGATCGTCGGCCTGCTGTGCGAGCGCTATGGTGAGGAGGTGCCGGTGTTGCCGGGTCGGCCGCGTGCCTATGCGTTTCCGACGGCGGAAGTTCTGGCGGCGGCCGGGGAGGGGGCGTTGCGTGAGTGTCGCATGGGATTCCGCGCCCGCTACCTGGCGGCGGCGGCGGCGGCGGTCGCCGGTGGTCGACTCCTCCTTCCGGAACTCTCGCAACTTCCCCTGGCGGAGGCGCGGGAGCGGTTGATGGAACTGCCGGGTGTGGGGCGCAAGATCGCAGGGTGCGTTCTCCTGTTCTCGTGCGGCTTCCCGGCGGCGTTCCCCGTGGACGTCTGGGTTTTGCGGGTGCTGCGCGAGGCGTATTTTCCACGGCGATGTCCGAGGCCCGCGCGGCTGCTCCAGTTTGCGGAGACGCATTTCGGGCCATACGGGGGCCACGCCCAGCAGTACCTTTTCCACCACATCCGATCCCGCGCAGGACGAGTGGCCAGCGCCGGTGCGATTGGGGCAGGGTCGGTGCGTGATGGAGCTTGAGGTGCTTTTCGGGCCTGCCGAGTTCGCGGACTTGCCGGCGCAGGACCTGCGCGGCGTGGGGTGTGTGGTCTTCGACGTCCTGCGGGCGACCTCCACGATGGTGACCGCGTTGGGGAACGGCGCCCGCGAAGTCCGCCCGGTGGCGACGATCGAGGAAGCCCTGGCCGAGCGCGGGCGTGACCACGGGGTGCTGCTGGCGGGAGAGCGTGGCGGTTTGCGGATCGGGCCCGATCAGGCCTGCGGTGTGGGGTTCGACCTGGGGAACTCGCCGCGCGAGTTCACGGCGGAACGGGTGGCGGGTCGGACAGTGGTGATGACCACCACGAACGGGACTCGCGCGCTGCGGGCGTGCGCCGGGGCGCACTGGGTGATCGCCGGCGCGTTCCTGAACCTGGCGCCCGTGGTGGCGCGGCTTCGTTCGTGCGGCCTGGGCCGCGTGGTGCTCGTGGGGAGTGGAACCGGGGAAGAACCGGCCCTCGAGGATGTGCTGGCGGCCGGAGCTTGTGTGGAAGAGTTGGCGGCGGATGCGGTGCTGGCGGATTCGGCGCGCATTGCCTTGGGCGCCTGGCGCGCGGCGCAACCGGACTTCACCACCACCGCGCGGTCGGCGCGGAACGCACGTCGCTTGCTGGGCCTTCCCGAGTTGGCGCCCGATGTGGAGCTGTGTTTCCGGCGGAATGTTTCGGAGACGGTGCCCGTGATGGATGCGGCGGGGGCATTGCGGGCGTCGTTCCGTGCCTCGACAGCCGGTTGGGCTGGTGGTTAGGCTCACGAGCACCAACCCCCGAACCGACCATGCCGAAGCAGTTTTTCCCGGACATTGCGCCCATCCAGTATGAAGGCCCGGGCGCCAGGAATCCGCTCGCCTTCAAGCACTACAACGCCTCCGAGCTCGTCGAAGGCAAGCCGATGAAGGACCACCTGCGCTTCGCGGTGGTCTATTGGCACACGATGCGGGGGACCGGCGGGGACATGTTCGGGTGGGGGACCGCCCAGCGGCCGTGGCAGACGGGGGAAGGCACCGTGAAGGAGGCGGTGGCGCGGGCACGGGCGATGTTCGAATTCGTCGGGAAGCTGGGCGCGCCCTTTTACTGCTGGCACGACCGCGATCTCGCCCCTCACGGCGCGACCCTGGCGGAGTCGAACCGGAGCTTCGACCTCGTCGGGCAGGAGCTCCTCAAGCTGCAGAAGGACACCGGCATCCGGCTCCTGTGGGGCACGGCCCAGAACTTCGTGCATCCCCGCTACCTTCACGGGGCGGCGACGAGCTGCAGTGCCGACGCGTTCTGCTTCGCGGCGGCGCAGGTGAAGAAGGCGCTCGAGTGGACCCACGAACTCGACGGTGCCGGCTATGTGTTCTGGGGCGGGCGCGAGGGCTATACCACGCTGCTGAACACCGACCTGAAGCGGGAGATGGACCACCTCGGCCGTTTCATGCACCTGGCGGTCGAGTACAAGAAGAAGCTCGGTCTCAAGGGGCCGTTCTACATCGAGCCGAAGCCGAAGGAACCGACCAAGCACCAGTACGACTTC
>JBBQML010000623.1:0-3700 GCA_038328885.1 Verrucomicrobiota bacterium
TCGGCAAAGGCTGGAACTGGCGCGGAGAGCGTTCCGGGACTTCCACGCCCAGTGCTTCTGGTCCTCTCGGGCGGATGCGACGATCACGGAGGAAAAGATCCCCTGGGTCGTCCGCGGCCTGCGCGAACACGGTGGGCTGGCGGGCTATCGGGTCGCTGCCGATTTATGCCGCCAGGCGTTTTCGAGCTCGAGGTGTTGCGTATCCTGGCGGCGAACCGGAACCCTGACAGCTACGTTGCCGGAGCCACGGTGCTGAATCAGGATCCCACCTCACCGCGTACGTCGAAAGACGTGGACGTGTTTCACGACACGGTCGAGAGCCTGGCCGTCTCGGCCGACCGTGACTTCGCGACGCTCCGGGCGGCGGGTTTCGAGGTGCTCGAAGCGGGCCGGCGTCACGACACGTTCTGCCGTGCGCGAGTCCAGCGCGGGGGGCGGCAGACGAAGGTGGGGTGGGCGCCAGGCCGTCTATCGCCCGGAAGACCTCGCCGATCTGGCGCTCGCGGCGCCGGTCACCCTGCCTCAACTCAAACGCGGTCGTCCAAGAGCAGGGCTTGCGACGATTCCTGGGGTGCGTTATTATTTCTGTAATAACTTTACAGGAGAACCATCGATGACGCTCGAACTCAAACTCCGAAAAGTCGGCAATTCGATTGGGGCCGTTTTCTCCAAGGAGGCGCTCGCCCGATTTAACGCCAAGGAAGGAGATTCGCTTTTTCTCACCGAGGCGCCGGACGGCTTTCGCATCACCGCGGGCGACCCGAATTTCGGCAAGCAGATGGAATCAGCCGAGAAGGTCATGCGCCGCTACCGGAACACTCTGCGCGAGCTTGCCAAGTGAAAGAGCCGCTTTGGTTGTCCAAGGCCGTTGTCCTTGCCATTCATGACCGGCTGCTTGCCGATTATGGGGGGAGTGACGGTTTGCGAGATGACGGGCTGCTCGAATCCGCTCTGGGCAAACCGCGGAATCTTTTCGCTTGCGGCAAGCCCGGCGTTTTTGCCCTGGCGGCAAGCTACGCCTTTGGAATCGTCCGGAACCACCCGTTCATCGACGGCAACAAGCGCACCGGATTTGTTGTGGCCGCAGCTTTTCTGGACTGCAACGGTATGGAACTCACGGCCACTGAAGTGGACGCCACGGTGAAAACGCTTGGGCTTGCAGCGAACGAAATCAACGAGGAGCAGTACGCTGCCTGGCTTGCCGAGAACTGCCGTCGTCTCCCGGGTTGAACTCGCCTCTACCGGTCAGGTCCACCCGAGCCCCACCCCAAACGCGAGCCAAGGCCCAGGAATGCCTCAAGGAGCCGAGATTGACCGGCAGCCAAAGGTCGTCGGGCAGAATCTCGCAGCATCACAGGCCTCCTGGACCACTTGGCCGGGGTCAGTTCTTAACTCTGCCTACTCGCCACGCTGCCCACCTGCGGGCTCGGTGCCTCCACGAGTTGTCGGTGACCGGATACCAAAGCGCCGCCTCGCCAGGCTCCTCGGCGCACTCCAAGGCACGCCGCCCGCTCCTGGGCTGCGGCGGGCTTGCCCACAGCACTCCACACTCCACACTCCGCCCTCGGTACTCCACACTCCGAAGCCGTGCCCGGTCTGGAATCTACGGAACCCCGTCTGCTCCTGCTGATCCCCGCCTACAACGAAGAGGCGCGGATTGGCCCGGTCCTGCGCGCGTACGTCGACTACTTCCGGACGCACTACCGGGGCGGGTTCCGCCTGGTGGTGGTGCTCAATGGCTGCCGGGATCACACGCTGGACGTCGTGCAGGCCGCCCACGCCGAGGTTGGCGGCATCGAGTGGCTGGATTTCCCGGCTCCCATCGGCAAGGGCGGCGCACTTATCGAGGGACTTCGCCTCGCGCCGACCACCGACCTCATCGGCTACGTCGACGCCGACGGCGCCACGCCGCCGAGGGCGTTCCACGACCTCGTCCGGAAGATGCCGGGGTTCGATTGTGTGATCGGCTCCCGGTGGTTGCGGGAATCCCGACTCGGCGAGGCCCAACCCTGGAAGCGACGCCTGGCCAGCCGGATCTTCCACGTCATCGTCCAGAGCCTGTTCTGGATGAGCATCCGCGACACCCAATGCGGGGCGAAGGTGGCGCGGCGCGAAGCGATCGAGCGGATCCACGGAGACCTGCGGACCGCCGACCTCGCCTTCGACATCAACCTTCTGTATTGCCTCAAACGCGCCGGGTTCCGGGTGTTGGAAACGCCGACCGAATGGACCGACCAGATCGGGTCGAAGATCCTCCTGGCACGTAGTTCGCTGACCATGTTCCTGAGCATCGTCCGACTCCGACTCGTCTACTCGCCGTTCTACCGTTGGCTCGCGCCGCTCCGACCGCTCGAGGAGTGGCTGTATCTCAAGCTGGGGGCGCCGCCGGCGCTCCCACCGCCGGGGGAGTCGGGCGGAGGGAGAACGCCACCGCGACCGCCAGCAGCAGCGCGCTGAACGCGCCCAGCGTCCGCAGCACCGTTCGGAACGCGTCGAAGACCGGTATCGTTGCGAGCTGTCCCTGCCGCCAGAGCAGGGTCGACACGTACCCCGCCGCCACGGCCACCAACCAGGGCACTGCCGCATAACGTCCGCGGGCGATCAGGTTGTTGACCAGGGTGTACGCCGCGGTGAGGGGCAGCATGCACCAGGCGAACCAGGGGATGAGCGGGGCCGCCTTCAGAAAATCCGGTTGCCCCGCGTAGAGGATCCGCAGCGGCAGCTCCGGCAGCACCGTGCAGGCCAGCGCGGCCGCCAGCCCGGTTCCCAGGGTCGCGCCGAGCGCGAGCCTCAACGCCCCCGTCGCCTCGCCCGTCGCCGCACTCCGTGCCACCCGTGGAAAAAGAACCAGCGCCATGGGCATGGTGAACATCACCAACGCCCGCCCGATCCGGCCCGCCGCCGCGTAGTACGCCATGCTCGCGTCCCCGACCGCCGCCCTCACCACCAGGGTGTCGAAGGCCAGCATCACCGTGCCCGCCCCCAGGCCGCAGGTGACCGGCACCAACCGCTTCAGCCACGGTCCCAGAGCGAACCGGACTCCGGGCTCACGCCAGGCATCGCGGGCGGCCCAGGCGGCGAGCGCGAGTGCCGCCACCGCTCCCAACCAGGCCCCGACCATCGCCCCCGTCGCCTGCACCCCCAGCCCCACCACCAGCGCCGTCACCGCCAGGAGCCGGCCCAGGCCGCCGGCGATGTAGGTGTTGCCCAGCCAGAAGAAATTCTGTCGGCCCTGCAGAACGCCGGCGAACACCGGGTGCCACAGGGACATCAACCCGATCACCAGCGTCATCCACAGGATCGCGGGGCTGTCCGTGTTCCAAACCCGCATCAGAGCGCCCTGTGAAACCAGCAGCGCCACCGCCAGCAGCGCCCAGAGCCAGAGGCTCACCCGGAGCACCCCCCGCACCGCGGCGCGCAATTCCCTCTGCTGCACCTCTGTCACCGCCGCCGCCGTCATCTGGGCAAACACGCTTTGCACGCCGCCGGCGGGGATGGCCAGCAGCAGGAGGAGATCCACCATCGTCGTGAAGAGCGAGTACTGTTCGCGGTCCGGCATCTCCTTCGCCGCGGTGTGGACCAGCGACATCAACCCGCCCGAGACCACCGTCGCCACGAGCATCCAGCCGCTCTGGCGGAAGTAGCTGAGCCGCTCGCGGCGGGACGCCGCTGATCTCATGGTGTACTCACGGAAGCCTCA
>JBBQML010000624.1:0-3696 GCA_038328885.1 Verrucomicrobiota bacterium
GCCGTCGTTCCGATGTTTCGCGGTTTCGAGGGGGGTGAGTACGAGAGCCTGATCGAGCCCCGGGTCGTCGAGGCGTTGAAGGAGGCTGCTGCTGCCCAGAGCGCGGAATTGATCGTGCAGAATCGCGAGGTGATCAAGCAGCAGACCCTCGAGTCCACCCGCCAGAAGATCGGTGATCTCCCCGGCGGCGGCCCGCTGATTTTCATCGAGGACATCACCCTGTCCGACCTGGCGCTTTCCTCCGAGCTGAACGCCGCCATTGAGCAGAAGATGACCCAGCGGGAAGAGGCGGAGCGGGCGAAATACGTGCAGCGTCAGTCGGAGATCGAGGCGCAGACCGTGATCATCAAGGCCAGGGGTGACGCCGAATCGATCGGAATCCGGGGCAACGCACTCCGGGCAAATCCCGCGTTCCTGGATTTGCAGATCGTCGAGAAATGGGACGGTGTCACGCCGGTGGTGGTCGGAGGAGGGGAGAGCGGAGGGGCAAACATTTTGGTTCCTCTCGGTGAGGCCGCCTTACCCCGACTCCCGGCGAAGAAGTGAGTTCCCTGGCGCGTACCCTAAGCACGTTTCACGCCCGGGATCTCCCGCCTCCCAAGGAGGGGAGGAACCGGCTCTTTATTGTCGAACGGACCGGGCTGATCCAGGTCGTCACCAACCTCGCCGCACCGACCCGGAGCCTCTTCCTCGATCTTCGGCAGGACCTGTCCTCCGACTACCTCGAGGCCGGCCTGCTGGCGATGGCGTTTCATCCCGGCTACGCGACAAACCGACAGTTCTTCGTCCTGCGGACACTGACCGGGACCTGCGACTGCCCCTGCGCCGGACCCGCGGTCCGGGACACCCTCGCGCGCTTCGAGACCTCGGCGGACAACCCCAACCTGGCGGACCCGGGTTCCGAGGTGCGGCTCATCAGCCAGGACGACGTCCTCGATGTCCACAACGGGGGGTGACCTTCAGTTCGGCCCGGATGGCTATCTTTATGTCAGCCTGGGCGATGACGGCCCGCCGTCGCGCGAACATGATGGTAACCCGCAGCCTCTGCTGAGCTTCTTCGGTGCCATCCTCCGCCTCGACGTTGACCGACGGCCGGGCAACCTGCGCCCCAACCCGCACCCTGGAGTCTCCAACGGGTACTCGATCCCGGTCGACAATCCCTTCGTCGGGCTGACGCAGTATGGCGGGCGTCCTGTGGATCCGGGGCGTCTGCGGACCGAGTTCTATGCGATCGGTTTCCGGAACCCATGGCGTTTCTCGTTCGATCCGGCGACCGGCGATCTCCTGGCGGGCGATGTCGGCGACTCCGCGTTCGAGGAACTCGACCTGGTCAAGGCGGGTGCGAACTACGGCTGGCCCTACCGCGAGGCGGACGTGGACGGCATTCATTGGTTCCTCGCGCCACCGGGACTGACGTTCGAGCCGCCGCTGCTGGCCTACGCTCACGGCAGTGCCACGAACCAGGGAAACAGCGTCATCGCCGGGGTCACCTACGGAGGTGGCGCCTTTCCACGCCTGAGCGGAGCCCACATCTTCGCCGACTGCCGCAGTGGGCACACGTGGGCGTTGCGGCGGCCAGCGGACGGCACGGCCGCCTTTCGAGAGTGGCTCTGCACCGAGCCCGGGCTGGTTGGTTTTGGGGTCGACCCAAGGGACGGCGAGATTCTCGCGGTCAACTATCGGATGGGTCGGGTTCGCCGACTGTCCGCCGATCGCGTGGACGCCGCGCCCAGCCTCCCTCAGACGTTGGCTGCCACCGGGGTCTTCGCCGATCCGGGGCTCCTCCAGCCCCATCCCTCCCTCCGGCCCTACGAGATCAACGCCCCGTTCTGGTCCGACCACGCCCACAAGACACGTTGGATTGCCGTCCCGGAAGGCCAGCTCCCTCATCTCGCTCCGGACGGTTCCCTCGATTTCCCCCCGGGAACGGTTTGGGTAAAGCACTTCGAACTCGAGTTGACCAACGGTGTCGCCGCCTCGCGCCGGCGACTCGAGACCCGTCTGCTCGTCCGTTCGGCGGACGGCGTGTACGGTCTGACCTACCGTTGGGGTCCTTCGCAGAGCGACGCCGAACTCGTGCCCGTGGAGGGCCTCGACGAGACGTTCCTCGTCCACGACGGCGATACTGTTCGCGACCAGATCTGGCACTATCCCGGCCGCGGTGAATGCCTCGGCTGCCACACCCCCCAAGCCGGCTATGCCCTCGGCTTCACGCCCCCGCAACTGAACCGGACGGTTCGCCTGGGGGCGGGGGAGGTCTCCCAGATCGAAGCCCTGCGTGCAGCGGGCGCTCTCCCCGCCGATCTCCCGCCGGACAGTGAGATCCCGGCGCTGGTGGACCCGGCGGACACAACCCATCCCCTGGAGGACCGGGTGCGCGCCTACCTCGCTTCCAACTGCTCCGGCTGCCATCGTCCGGGCAGCCTGGTGGACACCGGCGCCGTCTGGGATGCGCGTTTCGAGCGCCGGCTCGAGGAGATGAGACTCCTGGACGGACGCCTCTGCCTCCCGGGTGCCCCGGACGATTCGCGGCTGCTTCACGTGGTGGCGCGGACGGCGGTGGACCTGGTCATGCCTCCACTGGCCAGCCAGGTTCGCGACGACGCCAGCGTGGCCCTGCTGGCGCAGTGGATTCGTGCGTTACCCGTCGTACCGTGGATCCGCGAGGACATCGGCCCCGCCCCGCAGCCTGGCGCTGCGACCATGGGGCCTGAAGGCGTGGTGGTGAGCAGTTCGGGGGCGGTGATTGACGCGGCGGAGCGCGGCCACCATCTCCTCCACCGGACGCTCGCGGGTGACGGATTTCTCGAGGTCCGCCTCTGGCGGTTCGACGCCGCGGGAGCGGGTTCCCAGGCCGGCCTCGTCTTCCGGGATCCCGAGCGGACATCGTCCCCCGTTGGGTGGGTCCTCGGCCTCGATGGGCAGACCCGCATCCGACGTGACATCCTCCTGCCCGCCGGGACGCTGCACACGTTCAGCGACCCGGTTGGAGCGGCCCCGGTGGGGCTTCGCTTCGCCCGTGCGGGCGGCGTGATGACGGGCGAGGTCCTCACCGGAGAACCGGCGCCCGCGGCCGCGGCGGAATTCCCGGTCTCACCCGGGGCGGCCTGCGACGTGGGGTTCTTTGTCGGTTCCGGGCAGGCCTATGGCCGCGCCCACGCCTGGTTCGATCAGGTGATCTCCGGAGACGCGAACTGGGTGGCACCGTCGGACGGCGGAGTCTTCTCGCCGGGCGAATCCGTGTCCCTCGAGGTCGACGTCACCCTCCAGGGAGCAGAAGTCGAGCGGGTCGATTTTCTGGTCGACGATTTCCCTCTGGGGACGGCCTCCCAGGCGCCTTTCGGTGTGAGTTGGTCGGTTCCCACCCCGGGGTGGCACCAACTCACCGCCCGCGTGGTCTACGGAGGTGGGCGCAGGTTCACCCTCCGCCCCCGCCCGGTGTTGATCCGCTCCTCGGCCGTGGAGTTCCTGGGCCACGACGCGCTGACGCGGGGCGATTGGATCGGACGTTACGGCGGCGATGGCTACGAGCTTTGGGCCCTCGGAAGCCAGCAGAACAGCGGCACCACCGTCGCGGCGTCGGGAGGGGACGAAGTCGTCTTCGCTCTCGACTCCCCCGACGCGCGAGCCCTGCTCCGCCCGGACGGCAGCGGGCGGGCCTCGGCCGCCTTGTCCGCTCCCGAGGGGTTCGAAATC
>JBBQML010000625.1:0-3686 GCA_038328885.1 Verrucomicrobiota bacterium
GGTGAAGACAAGCACCAGGTGGCGCCCACCCAAGTCGCGTTCTGGTTGGGTCGTGCCCCACTTGCGCTTCACCATGACTGAGCACACTTCGCGGACGGCCTCACGTCCCGGACGAGTCCGCGGCAGCCGGACCACGAGCCAATCCGCGTACTGGTTCCCTGCTCCGTCCGTGCAAACGCCCACCGCCAGGACCTCTCGTGCGCCGGCGGTGTAGAGGGACTCCACCAGCCTGGAGGCGTCCCCAGAAGCCCGGATCCGGCCCAGGCAGCGACCCATGCCGTCGCGACTGGTTTGACGCAGAGAGGCCGAGGGAGCGCTGCGCCCCTCCTCAGCCTTCGCTCTGGATCCCGCCCCGCCCGCCAACCACGCTCGGGCCTCCACCTGTCCCTCCCCGGCCAGCAATCCGGCAACAAACGCCCGCTGCGTCCGTCGTTCAAGCTCGGGGCCCTCGGGGAACGGTTTACCGACCCGACCCGGGAGCTTGGGCAGCCCCGGGTCCCGGTCCGCCAGTTGGCGGTACCGCGCAAGACTTACCTTGCTTCCGTCCGCATAACACCGCTGGGAGATCAACGTCCCATCGCGGAGCCAGATCCGGCTCAACCCGTAGAAGGCGCCACCGACGGTCGGGATCTCCGACTTGAGCCGACCGTTGTCGTGCCACTCGCGCCGGACGCCCGTTCCCCGCTCCATGCGGTACTCCCCCAGGAGCCGACCGGCCTCGGGCCCCTGATCAAGCAACCCCCACCACCACTCGCGACCGATGGATCCGGGCGAGGATTACTCCGCCGACGGGGTGCCAAGTCAGGACACGAGAAGCGGCACAAAGCCTGCCTGTCGGTAGTGTTCGTCGGCGGTAAGGGCGTCGCGAATCCGCCGTTCGCGCATCAGGCAGAAGCTGATGCAGTCGGCGAAGGAATAGCCCTGCCCGGCCTGCTTCCGTATCAGGAGCTTCGCTGCGGACAAGAGGGCGTCATCCGGGTTGATCACCTGAAGCGCGGTGGTCCGCGCGATGCGATCCAGAAAGGGGGCCACGAGGTGCGGCCGCTTACGGGCCACGAGCAAGGTGCTCGTCTCGCCGATGATCCACTCCGTCGTCACCGCCGGCCGCCGACCGGCACCGGACTCGATCCAGTCCACAACCCGCCGATGGGCGGCGTCCTGCTGGTCAAGCAGGGCGAAGAATCCACTGGTATCCCAGAAGACTTCAGCCGCCATAGATCGCCTCGTCGATCTGGCGGTTCGTCAGCGGGCCGATCGGTTCCGCCAGTTCATGGAGTCGGAACACGGCGTCATCCTCGCGCAGGGGCTCCTGCGTCGGAAGGGGAACGATTCGTGCCAACGCCTTGTTGCGGTACGTCAGCGTCAACGTCTTGCCGGCACGCATCGCCTTCAGCACCCGCCCGAAATCGAACCTCAGATCGTTGGTGGAAATGTCCGATGACGGTACGACTGCGCCTTTCATAATGTTCAATGTAATCATTCTCGACGACGCCTACAAGGGAGCTTCCGCGCAGTCGTCGGGCGTCGAGCCCGGCTCCCTGTCGGCTCGACACCGCGTGGCGGGCTCGGTCTCGAGGCCGCGTACTCGAGCCGCGTTGCGATCCGGCGCCGGGAAAAGGGCACCCACTTCGACACCGAACGCGGCCGCGAGCGCCTGGATCTGGGTGTCCTTGGCGACGGACAGGCCCGCCTCGAAGTTCGCGAGGATGTCGCGCGTCATACAGCAGCCAAGCAACTGGAGCCGGGTGGCTAACAAGTCCTGGGACCATCCGCGCTCGCCTCGCAACCCCAACACCGCGGGTCCGATGACGCTCGTAGGCCTGCTTGAGCTCGGGGTTGCGGTTGATCTCCTTGAGCATGCCCTCACGCATCCGATGCTGGCGGTCGACCTCGCGGACCTCGTTGAGGACGACGCTGCGTTCGAGCCGCTCGCGGGGCATCTCCTGCACGTAAGCCCAATACTTGGGGTTCTCCTTGATGTAGGCATCGATCTTGGCATCGACCTCCGGGTTGCTCCGGTAGGTGGGCTGGTCCTGGGGGGCGGCAGAGCCGCCGGCGTCTGGTGGGGCGGTCGGTTTGGGTTTGGTCATGATGACGGTTGGATTTCAGGGGTTTCGGTCAGGGTTCAGTGGGCAGTTGCCCACTGCTTGCCGGAGCACTTTCCGGGGAAGAGGGCTCGATCGCCTGGAGAACGTAGAGGTAGAACTGCTTGCCGCTGGGGACGCGGACGTAGAACCCGTCGCGGGCGATGGTGTCCTGAATGCGCTGCGCGTAGACTTTGAGGATGTCCTGGGCCCCTTTGAGCGGGGCGTTGTTGAGCGACCGGCTATCGATCGAACCCAACAATGTGGTCTCCTTCTCGATCAGCGCCCCGGCGGCGCCGCTGAGGAAGGTCGCGGCGAAGAGCTTCAATTCGGCGAGGTCATCGGACTTGAGCAGGCTCCCCCGAAGACCGGCGCTCCCATCGGTGATGCCCCAACCGACATGATCAGCCGCCCGTAGGGTGCGTAAACGTCAGCGCGCTTGCGTCGAGGAGGCTTCCCCACGGTGGTGTCCCCGAACACGCTGATCGGTGGACGGACGCTGGGCTTCGACTCGGGCGGGGTCTCGGGGCGAGGTCCGGCCGGCGGGTTGGTGCGGACCGTGGACCGGGCAGCTTCCGGTTTCGGCGCGGGCGGCCGGAACACTTCCATGGGCCGTTGCACGCTCTCGACCAACTGGGGTTCATCCGTGCGATAGGTGTTTGAAGCGGCGCCCACCAGGGTGGGAACGGCGTCGTGGTCCCAGAACCGCCCGACCAAGCCGAGAGCGCCCCCGAGCAGGGCGCCGAAAGTCAGGAACTTCCCGCTCGGGCTCCGGAGGAAGTTGAGCAACGTCCGGAAGTTCATGGCTGGGGCGGTTCGGACGAGGGGCGGACGGTGGGCTCGGGCGGGGGAGAGGTCCGGGTGACGAGGATGCTGAACTCGTTCTTCAGCGAGAGCTCGTTGCGGCCCCCGTCCGGGGTTCCGGTGACCGCGAAGGCCACCACCACTTCATTGGTTGGCGCCACGGTCCCGGCCGCGGCGCTGATCGACTGAGGGTAGAGCCGATCACCGGCCCGGACCACGAAGCTGTCCGGTTGGTACTGTAGAGGGTCGGCACTCCGGTTACGGATCCGGGCATGGAAAACCAGTGTGTCCTCCGCCGGGAACCGGAAGACTTGGTCCAGGCGGATGTCGAAATCACCGAAGTCCGTGATGTTGATGGTCCCCACATACGTCCGGCATTCGACACCGGCCACGGAGCCCGGATGCTGACGTTTCAGGAGCGGGAAGGCATTCGCCTTGTCCAGGAGGGCCAGCAGGCGGGTCGATGACAGCCTCGGCGCCGGTGGCGGCGGCGCGTCCGCCGTCCGGTCCAAGAGGTTCAGCGACAGGACCGGCCGGTCGCTCTCCACCAGTTCGAAGACGTACGTCCGCTGGTCCCAACGGATATTGAGGTTGCCGCGCGCATTTGCCGCCAGGGCGCGGACCGAAAGAAACGACGCCCCTTTCGTGTGCGCCAACTGGAACTCTCCCGGCACCTTCGGATCGATCGTGACGCCCGCCGCGTCGATGGCGGCGATGGGCCCGGGGAAACCCAGGGTCGTGACGCGGTTGGTGGCGACCGGAACGCCCACCACCACCTGGTCATCGAGGAACACCGAC
>JBBQML010000626.1:0-3682 GCA_038328885.1 Verrucomicrobiota bacterium
CACCTCGACAAGTCCCGGGATAAACGGGCTCCTCGTCGGCGGCGTGCGGCGCGGAGAGCGCCCCGAGGATGTCCCGGCGGGAGCAACGGCACGGGAACAGGAAGCCCCCGGCCCGGAGCCGTTCGAAAAGCTCTGTATACCAGGCCAGGCGCTGACTCTGGGTATAAGGCGCCCGCGGACCGCCACGGTCCGGTCCCTCCTGCCAGGCCACGCCAAACCAGCCGAGGTCCTCGTGGATCGCCCTCATGAACTCCGGTCGGCACCGTGATCCGTCCAGGTCCTCGACCCGCAGCACCATCGTGCCGGCGGCGGCGCGACACCGTTGCTGGGCGATCCAGAAGGTCCGCGCGTGACCCAGGTGCAGGTAGCCTGTCGGCGATGGTGCCAACCGCCCCCGGTACGGGCGGCCAGCGGCGGGCGGTAGGGGAGGGATACTCACACCGGATCTCCGGTCGAACCCCCGCTCAGCGGGCCGCTGCCGCCTCGCGGCGCAGCCAGGCGGAAAAGGCCGGCAGCGGGGTGGCCAGCCAGCCGGCGATCCGCGTGCAATCCAGCGTGGTATCGGGCGGCCGCGGAGCCCCGCGATATTCCTGCAGCGAGGCGCGCTCCAACGCTCCCCGGAGCTCCGGGTGGACGGTCGCCAGCAGCTCCCCGATGTCCCAGCGGGACAGCCGTTCCGCGCCCGCCAGATGGTAGATCCCCGCCGGGCGCTCCCCGGGCAGCCGCGGCGAGCCCACCGGTCCCGCCAGCAGTTCCCAAGTGGCCCGCGCCGTGACCTCGGCGGCGAGAGGGCACCGATACTCGTCCGTGAAGAGCCGGGGACGCCCGCCCGCCCGCGCGGTGCGCAACAATTCCTCGTTGAACGCGCGGTCGCCGGTGGGCGAAACCCCGTAGTTCAGCGACGTCCGCAACACCACGTTCCCAGCCCGCGCCAGCACGGCGCGCTCCCCGTCGGCCTTCGAGGCCGCGTACACGCTCAACGGCCGCACCGGATCGGTCTCCACGTACGCCCCCTTCGACCCGTCAAAGACCAGGTCGGTGGAGAAGAACACCAGGGTGGCCAGACCCTCGCCCAACCGCGAGAGTTGGTCGGCCACGTCGACGTTGAGTCGCCGGGCGAGGTCAGGATCGGCTTCGCACGCCGGACTGCGGGTCAGCCCCGCGCAGTGCACGACCAGGGCGGGGCGTTCCGCCCCGAACCGACGTTCCACCTCGGCGCGATCGGTGAGATCGAGCTGGTCCCGGGTCAGCGCGACCACCTCCAGGTGCGGCGCCAACCCCGGCGCCAAGCGAACCAACTGGTGGCCGATCAAGCCACCAGCCCCGGTGATCCAGACCTTTCGCCTGCCCATAGGCCTCCCGCCGGCTAATCCGAGAAACGCCGGGTCAGGTCACCGTACGCGTCGATGCGCCGGTCCCGGAGGAATGGCCAGTGGGTGCGGGTGACGTCGACCTTGGACAGATCCACCGGGACGAGGAGATTCTCGGCCCGGTCCACCCCGGCTTTGGCGAGCAACTGGCCGCTGGTACCGGTCACGAAGCTCTGGCCCCAGAACTCGATGCCATCCCCGCCGATGGGCTGTTCGAGCCCGATCCGGTTCGTGGCTGCCACATAGCATCCGTTGGCCACGGCATGGGAGCGCTGGATGATTTCCCAGGCGCCGTGCTGGCGTTCGCCGTACTCGGCCTTCTCGCCGGGATGCCAGCCGATGGCGGTGGGGTAGAACAGGATCTCCGCCCCCTGCATCGCCGTGAGGCGCGCCGCTTCCGGGTACCATTGATCCCAGCAGACCAGCACCCCGAGTCTCCCGAACCGCGTCGCCCAGGCGCGAAACCCGAGGTCGCCCGGGGTGAAGTAGAACTTCTCGTAGAACAGCGGATCGTCCGGGATGTGCATCTTCCGATAGCTCCCCAACAGGGAGCCGTCGGCATCGATGACCACGGCGGTGTTGTGGTAGAGGCCGCTGGCGCGCTTCTCGAAGAGCGAGGCGATGACCACCACGCCGTGCTTCCGCGCGAGGCGCGTGAAGGCATCGGTGCTCGGGCCCGGGATCGTCTCGGCCAGCGCGAAATGGGCGTGGTCCTCGGACTGGCAGAAGTACTGGGACCGGAACAGCTCCTGGGTGCAGAGAATGTTGGCGCCATCCCGCGCCGCCCGCTCGGCGGCGGCCAGACAGGTCTTCAAGTTCGCGGCCGGGTCCGGCCCACAACCGTGCTGCAGCAGACCCAGAACCACCTCGGAAGAACGTCGGCTTTGCTTCATGTGAGTCAGGTCACCGGGATTTCGATTGGATCCGCGCCCGGGTTCGCGATGAAGACCGTCGCCCCGCGCCCCAGAGCTGCGGGATCCCGCGGCACATGCTGACCAAACAACTCCCGGACGTAGCTGCCGAGCTTCTCATTGGTCGGGCCGAAACCGGGTTCGTAGAGATAGCGCTCCAGCGCTCCCAGGAACTCCACCGCCGAGGGATAGCGCCGGCTGACGTCGCGCTCCAAGGCGCACTGCAGGATGGCGTTGAGGGGCGCGTCGACGCGCGGGTCCTCGACGGAAAAGTCGGGGATCGGCAACTGGAGGATGCGCTGGCGTGAGGATTCCGCGCTCTCGGCGTGGAAGATGTTCCGGCCCAGGAGCAGGTGCCCCAGCACGACGCCGGCGGAAAAAATGTCGGAACGCCCGTCCGTAACCTGGAAGTCCGCCTGTTCCGGGCTCATGTAGTCCGGCTTCCCCACCACGATCTCGCCCTCTTCCTGTTGGAGGAAGCCGTGAGCCTTGGCAATGCCGAAGTCGGTCAGCTTCACATCCCCTTCGAAGGCGATCATGACGTTCTTGAAGCTCACGTCGCGATGCACGAGGCCGAGCGGGTGTCCGGCTGAATCCGTCTTCTGATGCGCGTAAGCCAGGCCGCGGGCGATCCGGCTGACGATGAAGACCGCCAGTTCGACCGGCAGTTGGCGTTGCTTGGCGCCGAGCTGCTCGGTCAGCGCCTCCAGGTTCACTCCATTGATAAGTTCCATCGTCAGGAAGACCTCCCGACCCACTTCGCCCAGGTGATAGGTCTGGACGATGTTGGTGTGGATGAGGTCGGCGACGAGCTTGGCCTCCCCGATGAAGTTCTCCACGAAACTGGGCTGGCTGGCGTAGAGGGTGCGGATGACTTTCATCGCCACCCGCTTGCGGAAACCGTGCGAGCCGAGTTGCTCCGCCTCGTAGACGATCCCCATCCCGCCCTCGGCGATGATCCGGAGGACCTCGTAGCGAAAATGATGTTCGATGGTGAAGAGAGCCACGTGGAGCGATGGTGGGCAGCTCCGGGAGGCAGTCAAGGATGACGCCAGTAACGCAGCCTCAACGCATTTCCGATGACCAGCAGGTCCGACAACCCCATCGCCGCAGCACAGAGGATCGGACTGAAGAACCCCAACATCGCCAGAGGCACCGCCGCCGCATTGTAGAAGAACGCCCAGAACAGATTCTGCCGGATGGTCCGGAGGGTCGCTTGCGCGAGCCCGATGGCTTCCCGGATGGCCCGCAGGTCGCCCCGCAGCAGAACCACATCCGCCGACTCCCGCGCCACGTCGGTGGCCCGGCTCACGGCGATGCCAAGGTCCGCCTGCGCCAGTGCCGGTCCGTCGTTCAACCCGTCACCGATGAAGGCCACGCGCCGGCCAGCCGCCTGCAATC
>JBBQML010000627.1:0-3681 GCA_038328885.1 Verrucomicrobiota bacterium
GAACCCCGAAAAGGCAATGAAGGCGCCGTGTGACCACGGCGACTACGGGACAAGGGGGCTCTTTGAACAGGCTGTTAGGCGAGCAACTCCTGGATTTCGTCCCAGCTCAGCGATTCCGCGAGGGCCTCTTCGCCGGCGATGAGCCCGCGCACCACCGCACGCTTCCTCTCCTGGAGGCGGAGGATCTTCTCCTCGACGGTGTCCCGGGCGATCAGCTTGTAGCTGGTGACCACGCGGGACTGCCCGATGCGGTGGGCGCGATCGGTCGCCTGGTCCTCCACGGCGGGATTCCACCAGGGGTCGAAGTGGACCACGGTGTCGGCGCCAGTGAGGTTCAAACCCACACCGCCGGCCTTGAGACTGATCAGGAAGACGGGGATTTCGGCGGAGTCCTGGAATCGCGCCACCTCGCCCGCGCGATCGCGGGTGGAGCCGTCGAGGTAGCAGAACGGGATCTTCTCCGCTTCGAGGTGTACCCGGATCAGCCCGAGCATCTTGGTGAACTGACTGAACACCAGCACCCGGTGTCCTCCGTCGAGTGCCTCCTCCAGGAGTTCGGCGAAGGCCTCCACTTTTGCACCGACCTCCGGGTCCGGGGCGGCCTTTCCGGTGGGCTCCGAACCGGCCGCACCGGGGGGCGCTTCGGGAGTGTCTCCGGTCGCGGTAGCGGTCGCATCGACGCCCATCAGGCGGAGGTCGCAGCAGGCCTGGCGCAGGCGGAGGAGGGCGGCGAGGACCAGCATCCGGTTCGGTGGCTGGTTCGGTTGCCGGGAGGGTCCGGGTGAAACCAGGACCTCCCGTCGGGTGGCCTCCAGGATCTGGCGGTACACGGCGGCTTGGGCCTCGGTGAGGTCGCACCACACCACCTGCTCGATTCGGGCGGGGAGCTCGGGTGCCACGTCGCGCTTCAACCGGCGTAGCAGGAACGGCCGGAGGCGGCGCGCAAGCCGGGCCTGCACGGGGGCGCTGCGCTCCCGCACGATCGGGCCCTCGTAGCGGTCGCGGAAATCCGCCGCGGACCCCAGATAACCCGGCATGAGAAAGTCGAAGATGCTCCAGAGGTCGAGCACCGAGTTCTCCATCGGGGTGCCGGTCAGGACGAGGCGATGACGTGAGCGGAGCGCCTTCACGGCGGCGGCGTTCTGTGTCTGCCGGTTCTTGATGTGCTGGGCCTCGTCGAGGATGACGGTGTCGAACTCCACCCCCCGGTAGCGTTCGAAGTCCCGGCGAACCAGGGCGTAGCTGGTGATGACGAGGTCGCTGTCCGCCAGTCGGCCGAACGCCGCCGCCCGGTCGGGACCACTCAGGACGAGGGTGCGCAACCCGGGGGTGAAACGGGTGGCCTCGGTGCTCCAGTTGGGCACCACGGACGTCGGGCAGATCACCAGACAGGGACGTGCCGACGCTGCGGGTTCGCGCCGGGTCGCGGCGAGGTGGGCCAGGGTTTGAAGGGTCTTCCCCAGCCCCATCTCGTCGGCGAGGATTCCGCCAAATCCACTGCGACGGAGGAACCCCAACCAGGCGACGCCCTGCTTCTGATAGGGGCGGAGCACCGCCTCGAGCCGTCCGAGGGGCGGGCAGGGCAGTTCGACCTCGCCGGTCTGCTGGCGGGCGCGCTCGCGCCAGGCTCCAGGCGCCACCGGGGTCCAGCCGTGTTGGTTCAGGGTGGCCTCCAGGAAGCCGGCCTGAGTCTGGTTCATCCGGTAGGCGCCCGCGCGCTGTTCGGGGGCGCAGTCGACGAGGATTTCCTCGAGCTCCTCCACGGCGCCGGTGTCGATGAGCGCGAAGCGGCCGTTGGTGAGCCGGGTATGGCTTTGGCCGCCGCGCAGGAGCCGTTGGATTTCGGTGGCGGGGAGACGGTCGCCGCCCCCGGTGCCGAAGGACACCTGGAGGTCGAACCACTGTTCGCCCGACGCGGTGATGGCGAACTGGGGCTCGATACGTTCGAGGTTCTGCCGGGTGCTGCGCTCGAGGCGCTCCTCGAGCGTGACCTGCCACTCCCGCTCGAGGCGGCTGTACTCCCGGGCGAGGAAGGTGAGCACCTGGTTCTGTCCCTGCAGTTGGCAGCGTCCCTGGGAGTCCGGGCTGGAGAATCCGTGGCGGGAAAGCCGTTCCAGCGCGGCACGCTCGGCGGCGAGCGCGCGGGTGGAGTAGCGCCGCGGGTTCTTGGGGTCCGGGAGCCAGACCGCCTCCTCCGGCAGGGTCATTCCCACGGTCATGATGCGCGGGCCGTAAGCGCACTGCAGGTGTGCGGTGAGCGCCGCGAGGCCGCCGGCCAGGTGGAGCAGGAATCGTGGGGGCTCGGGGGACAGTTCGAAGTCCGCCGCGGAGAAGTCGGCTTCGAGATCGGTGTCACGCTGAAGCTCCGGCAGGGTGCCACTCACGAAGGCGGGGACTTTGGTTCGCGGGAAGCGCACCGGGCCGCTGAGCGCTGGCAGGCATTCGGCGGGGATCCGCAGCGGGCGGATTTCGGGACCATCGATCACCCAGAGTTGTGGGCCGGGCACCAGTGCCACCTGGCGGGCCAGAGGTCGGAACGAGACCAGGATCTCGCCGTTGGGTTCGAGGACCGCGCGCAGCGGCGGTCGCCAGGGTTCCGACGTCACCCGGACGGCTTGCGCCTTGCCGAAGGTGATCCGGGGATGGTCCGTCAGGGCGGCGAGCAGGGTGACGAAGTCGGCCGGAACGAGTTGGAGCAGGGCGGGGGTGTCGCCGCCGGCGAGGTGCTCGGCCACCTCCAGGAGTCGGAGATCCTCCGGGCCGAACGAGAACGTCTGATCGCGCGGCAGCGAAGCCAGGGGGACGCGTCCCCGGCGCCACTGGCCCTCGAGGAACACCGTCGCACGACCCCGCCCCAGGTTGTCGGCGAGGCTGGGCGGAAGGATGACGTGGATCCGGACTGCTTCCGCGGCGGTGGATTCAGTGGGGGTAGCGGTCGCGGGGAGTCGGCGGACGCGGACCACGTCCCGGGTGGTGGGAACCGACGTCGGGCGACTGCCGGGAGCCCGGGTGGGGCCGCTGGTCGCGGGAGTGCTGGTGGCAGGGCGCGAGCCCCCTTCCGGATGGGAGATCGCTCGGGGCTTCAGGAAATGCAGGCCCACCGCGACCGAGTGCGGGCAGAGCGTGCCCCACTCACGGGACTGCCGGCAGGTGCAGAGGTTCTCGGCGTCGTTCTCCCGTCGGATGACGAGGCCGGCGCGGTAGCTGGAGGTGCCGGATTGGACCACACCGCGGAGAACGGGCGGTTCCCAGCAGGAGCTCAGGACGCGGTTCTCCGCGAGGATGGTCCGGGCCTGCTTGACGGCTTCCCAGCCGGCGAGGTCGGCGAGCAATTTCTCCGACAACTGGACTTCAGCCATGCAGGAGGGGGTTCACGCGCCGACACGGAGGGCGCGGAGCGGGACGGGGAGGACCCCTGGGTGCTTTCTCGCGCGTGGTCCGGAGGCAGGCATCCCGTGGGGTCTCGCTCGAGCGCGGAACAATCCGATCCCTGTCCCGGGTTCTTGCGGGGTATCCCGATCCCCCTCCGCGCTCTCCGCGACTCCGCGTGCGAACGCTCAGGGGCGTGGTTTCAGGGCTGGGCGACCAGTTGCCGCAGGACGTAGGGGAGAATCCCGCCGTGCTGGTAGTACTCGATCTCGATCGGAGTATCGATGCGGCACACCGTGGGGACGTCCACCA
>JBBQML010000628.1:0-3671 GCA_038328885.1 Verrucomicrobiota bacterium
GCCGCCGCCGAGGGCGAGCAGGGCCAGGACGAGGAGGCGCCTGGACCAACGGACCCGGCTCAGGAGGAGGAACCAGAGGAGCACAAGCGCGCCGGTCGAGGCGACGATCAACCAGGTGACCCATCCCTGGAGGTTACGTTCCAGGTCGGGTTGGCGGTGGATTAGGAAGATGGCCAACGCCGCGAGCGTGGTGAGGAAGATCGGGATCCAGAAGCGGTGGCCGGGGTGGGGTGGGGTGGATTCCGGGGATTCGGGGGCGCCGCTGGGGTGCATGACGGCGGAATATCTACAGCAGGCTCCCTGAAAGCGCCACGATGAGCCCCCGCAGCGTTGACTTCCTCGGGGCCTGTTTGAAGCTCCAGCGCGTCTTTGCGTCCAACACGTACTTTTATGCTGAACCGCCCGCATTATACCCCCGTTCTCGCTGTCGGCGCGCTCGCCTGGACCCTGCGTCTCATGGCGGCCGATCCGGTTGACTTCAACGAGAAGATCAAGCCCATTCTGGAAAACCACTGCCTCGGCTGTCATGGCGCGGAGAAGCCGAAGGCGGGCCTCAGGATGTTGACCCTGGCGGACCTTCTCAAGGGCGGGGACGACGGTGCGGTTCTGGTTCCTGGCGATCCTTCCAAGAGCCCGTTCTACACACTCACCGTGTTGGCGGCGGACCATGACGATTTGATGCCACCGGCGAAGAAGGGCGGACCACTGCCGAAGGAGCAGACCGAGTCGGTGCGCCTCTGGATCGAGCAGGGAGCGAAATGGCCGGAGGGCGTGACGGTGGCGGCCCGCAAGGTGGAGGAAGCGCCCAAAGGGGACGAGAGCTCCAACGTGGCGGCGATCGTGGATTTCGTGAAGAAGACCACCAAGGAGACGGCGGCCGCGGACATGAAGCCCTATCAGGAGTCCATCGCGGGCACGGGGGTGACCTTCGAGCTCGTCCCGATCCCCGGCGGTGAATTCACCATGGGCAGCCCCGACTCCGAGGAGGGCCGCCAGCCGGACGAGGGTCCGACCGTGAAGGTGAAGATTTCCCCCTTCTGGATGGGCAAACTCGAAGTCAGCTGGAACGAGTACGAGGTTTTCATGCGGCCGGAGATCGAGGGGGATCTGCGCAAGAAGAACCCGAGCGCGGAGTACCTCAACGCGATGTCCGATGCGATCACCCGGCCGAGCAAGCCCTACGTCGAGATGAGCTTCGGTATGGGCAAGGAAGGTTTCCCGGCGATCTCGATGACGCAGCACGCGGCCAATAAGTACTGCCAATGGCTGAGCGCGCGTACGGGGCATTTCTACCGCCTGCCCACCGAGGCCGAGTGGGAATACGCGGCGCGTGCGGGAACGACCACCGTCTATTTCTTCGGGGATGACCCGGCCCAGCTCGACGACTACGCCTGGTGGGGGCCCAACAGCGATTGGAAGTACCAGAAGGTCGGCAAGAAGAAGGCCAATCCCTGGGGCCTGCACGACATTCTCGGGAACGTGACCGAGTGGACCCTCGACCAGTACGACGCCGAGTGGTTCAAGAAGAACGCCGGCAAGGTGCTCGAAGATCCCTGGACCCGTTCGACCAAGGGCTACCCGCATACCGCTCGTGGCGGATCGTGGGATGAGGAGGATGCGGCCCGTCTGCGCATCGCCACACGCCGGGCCTCGGACAAGAGCTGGAAGATCCAGGATCCGCAGCTTCCGAAGAGCGTCTGGTACCATACCGACGCGCAGTTCCTGGGGTTCCAGGTCGTCCGCCCGTTGAGGTTGCCCACGGTGGAGGACGCGAACAAGTACTGGAACAACGGGGTGGAGCGCGAGTGACGTTGTGAGGACGGGGCGGGCGGGGCGGGGCGCAACTCACCTACCCGTTCTTGCGTCGCGGTGAATCGCTCGCCTAAGCTCCGCGGTCCTGCCCCGGGTCGTTCTCTGCCTGCAACGTGCGGCAAGTCCCGGGCCTGCGCATCCGCCCAAGAACCATGAAGTCAGGCATTCGCATCCAACTGTCGGTGATGATGTTCCTCCAGTTTTTCGTCTGGGGGTCCTGGTATGTCACCGCCCCGAACTATCTGGGGACCATCGGATTCAAGGCGGAGGATTTTGGCTGGACGTACTCGGTGGGGCCGATCGCCGGGATGCTTTCGCCGTTCTTCGTGGGCATGATCGCGGATCGGTTCTTTCCGGCGCAGCGGGTCCTTGCAGCGATGCACCTGGTCGGGGCCGGCCTGATGTTCGTGGCGACGCTGGTGATGAGCGGCGGCAGTCCCTCGCCGGGCCTGATCAACCTCGCGTTCTTCGGCCACATGCTCACCTATTATCCGACGTTGGCGCTCACCAACACGATCGCGCTGAAGAACATCACCTCGGCGGAGAAGCAATTCCCGCTGATCCGCGTGTTCGGCACGATCGGCTGGATCGCCGCGGGGTTGAGCCTGACCTGGCTCGGGCTCGAGCGTAGCATCGGGATGTTCTACCTGACCATCGGGGCGGGTGTGGCTCTGGGCCTTCTGAGCTTCCTGCTGCCCCATACGCCACCCACGGCGAGCGGTCCCGTGTCGGTCCGGCAGATCCTCGGCCTCGACGCCCTGATCCTGCTCAAGGACCGTTCCTATCTCGTGTTCATGGTTTCGTCCGCGCTGATCTGCATCCCGCTGGCGTTCTACTACCAGATCACCAGTCGCATCGTGGAAATGACCGGGCTGCCGATTGGGCAGACGATGTCCTACGGACAGATGTCCGAGATATTCTTCATGCTGGTCATGCCGTTCTTCTTTGCCCGGCTCGGGGTGAAGTGGATGCTGGCGGTGGGGATGCTTGCCTGGGTGACCCGGTACGCCCTGTTCGCGATGGGCGCGCCGGATGATCTCCGTTGGATGATCATCGGCGGGATTCTCCTGCACGGCATCTGTTACGACTTCTTCTTCGTCACCGGCCAGATCTACACCGACCAGATCGCGCCGCGGACGATCAGGGCGCAAGCCCAGGGCATGCTGGTGCTCTTCACCCTGGGCCTGGGCATGGCGATCGGGGCCCAGGTGGCCGGGCGGATCGAGACCCAGCACACCCCGGCGAAGGCGAAGGAATTCGCCACCCAATTGGTGGCGAAAGCGGCCGAGCGTGACCAGGTGATGGCGAGAGTCGCGACCGCGACCGGCGATGAGAAGGTTACGCTGGAGGCCCAGGTCAGGACGCTTTCGACCGAGGCGGAGGCGCTGCGTCGACAGGAGCTCAAGGCCATTGAGTGGCAGCCGTTGTGGATGAAGCCGGCCCTGTTCGCGGGGGTGATTCTCCTGCTGTTCCTGGCCCTGTTCCGGAATCCGGCGAAGGCCGGTGGGATCGCTGCCAACGGGGCTGGTGCTCACTAGGCAAGCCACCCTGCTGACCCCACGCCGAGGCGGGTCTTGCGCTGGTCCCCTCATTCGCCCCCCATACTCCTCACACTCCGTCCGTCTGACCTATGAACACGCCCGTTGATCGTCGTCAATTCCTTCGCCGGGGCGTCGCCGCCACGGTCAGTGCCCTTGCGGCCGCGGCTGGCTCCAGCCCGGGGTCCGCGTTCGCCGAGGGCCCGGCCCGCCGGCCCGAGAGCCGGCTTTTCCGCATCTCCGTGGCCGAGTGGTCCTTTCACAAGGCGCTCTTCGCAAAGCAGATGGACCACCTGGACTTTCCGCGGGTGGCTCGGCTCG
>JBBQML010000629.1:0-3639 GCA_038328885.1 Verrucomicrobiota bacterium
TCGCCGAGCTCGTGCGCTTCTCCCGGCTCACCGCAAACGCGCCACCTCCTCGTCCGCCCACGCCGCAGGAACCCAACCGCAAGCCTGGTTAGACCACCTCCACAATATGCGGGAACCCCCTTTCTGTGGGTAAAGAGGAGGGCGACGATGGCGGCTTACATCGATTTGAACGCGGTGCGGGGATTGGCGGGCGTGTCGCTGTTCACGGTGCGGGATCTGAGGCTGAATGTGTTCGGAGCCGCCGCGGCCCCACCGTGAGCGGCCGACCAGGGCGGTGTGGGACGGCGCGCCTCAAGCCTCCAGCGCCCTGTTCATCGGGCCGGATGTCCTCGCATCGCTCCAACGATTTCGAGGTTCAGTGATCGTGCACCTCGGCGGCAACCGTCGCCCCGGCATGGCCCCGGGCGCAGGAGTCAGGGCCCTGGTGCGATCCGGACCACCGCCGTGGCGTCCGCGCCGATCCCCACCGCCCAACCACCCCTCCGTCGTGCCAACCGTTCCCCCGACACCAACTCGGTCGCCGCGCCGTGCGACAGCCCCGTCGCCGACGGCTCCACCAACGTGAGCAGTCCATCCTGTGGGTTCGCCGAATCATTCCGCAGGGTGAGATAGGTCACGCCGTCCGGGCCGGGACCGAAGCGTTCGACGAGAACCTGGGGAGGATCGAAGGCTGCGCCGGTCACCGGCTGCCAGCCGGCCTCCGCCACCTGACGGATCAGCGGCACGTACTTTCGGAACAGCGGGCGGTCGCGGTTGTACCAGGCGGGATTCCGCCAGTAGGGGTTTTCCGACGCATTGTGGCTGAACATCGAGGGGAGGAAGCCCTGGAACAGGCTTCGCTGGAAGTAGCGCTCAACCAAGTCCGGCGTGAACCGGTAGATCACGAACCGGAAGGGCGCCGCCCCCGGGAACCTCGAGGTCTCCGGCACCAATCCAAAGTCGAAGGCCAGAAAGAGCTGGCGTGTCGCGGCGTGATACCCCAGCCGGTATTGCGCCGGCTGGCCTTGGTCCAAACCCAGGGCCAGCCCCGTCCGCTCATCGTGGATCGCCGCCACGGGGTAGGTGGACATGGTCCCCGTCGTGCCGCAACCGACCTCGTTCGCGTTGACGAATTCGCCGCGCCCCGCGATCGGCCGGCGCCGGCGGATGTCGTCGTCCCCGGTCCAGCCCGGCGCTCCGACGGGCAGGGCGAACACCAGCAACACCGCGCGATCCATGCCGCGCGTGTCGCAGATCTGTCCTTCGACGATCACCGCCGTGGCGTTCGTGCGCATGGAGACCTCCAGCCGCAGACCGAGTTCCGGGCAGACGCCGTCCGCGAAGGCGAACACGTCCGAATTCGCAGCGACGTCACGAGCCAGAAACCCACCGGGCGCGGCGCCGGCAAGTTCCCGGCCGTCGACGTTCACCGAGACCACCCGGTCACCACGCAGCCCCAACCGGAGGCCGTCCCCGGTGGCAAGCTCACGCCGTTCTACTTCGGCGGCAGTCGCAGACGGTCCCATCTCCATCGGCGCTCCTTGAAACATGAAAGCCTCACCCGTCGTTGCCACTTCGGTGGCCGTGATGTCGTCGAACCAGACCCGCCCCGCATGCCCTCGCAAGAGGCAATGCACGGTGAGGGACCGGACGGGCCTATCCGGCAGAATCCTCACCTCGCGCCGCTCCCAGTCGTGCGTGCCGGTGCCGAAACTGGCCGTCCGCCCCCACAGCGATGTGCCGTCCATGTACTGGAGGTCGACATACAAGGCATACCCGCTGTCGCGTCCGCCGCTGACGTCCTCCGCCCGGCTCCACCCGCTCACCGTCAGGGGTGCGGCTGAGGCTCGGTCGAGCACCAGGGTCTGGCTGGCTCCCCGCCAACCCGACGCGTCCGGTGCCGTGGCCGCCAACGCCTGTGACCCGCCGCGTCCCGCGCCCGGGGCCCACCGCATCCCCTGCGGAGCTGCGGACCAAGACGAGAGGGCGGTGCCGGACCCGGCTTCGAAATCGCCCTCGCGTACGAGGTTGGTGCCCCCCTCGACACCTGCGATCATGCGGAAGACGGGAAGGCCCGCCGCTGCAAGAAATGCGCTGCCGGACAGAAACAGGGCCGTCGCCATCGGGTACCGCCACGGTTGTCTCACGCCCCACCCATACCCCCACGGGGCGCCTTTCTCCAGCCTGGGCGTGTGCGATGCCTGGGCACCCTGAGAGCCCTCAGCGTTGACCGGTCAACGCTCGCGGTTGGCTTCGTCCTGCCAGTCCTCCACCCCCAGATTGGGAACTCGCTGGAACTCGGCACCATGGCGGGTCACGACCACCACGCCCAGTCGCAGGGCTTGGGAGCCCAGCATGAGATCGTAGGGGTCGATCGGTTGGGCGTTCGGTTGGAGTCGGGCAATGTGGGCGAGAATCCTTTCTGCCTAGGCTGTGGGCCTGGCGCGCTGGGCGACATTGAGGAGGGCGTCCAGCACGATGGAAACCTCGGGGTCAATCTCGCTCTCGGGGATGGCTTCCGCCAGGCCGTGGTAGTCACGCTTGAAGGTCCTCTGCGGTGTGCCCAGCCGCTCGTAAAACAGCCTCAGCAGGGGATCGAGGAAGTCGTCTGTTACTTTGATATCCGGCCCCCAGGGATCTGGTCTGTTGGTGAGCCGCAGGGCCTGGATCAGCTCCTTGAGACAAAGATCCAAGATCTGGAGGCGGTTCCTGCGTTCGGCCTCTTCGAGCAAATCGTCGCTGCGGAGTCCGATCTGGACAAACGCGCGCAGGCTGGAGGGCGTGACGAGGTAATTCTCGATCTCGCGCTTCGACCACATGCGTTCGGTCAGCTGGGAGCCCGTCTGCAGTTCTTTGTCGAGCCGGTCGAAGAGGGCGAAGCCGACGAGGTCGGTTTTCGCCTCCCGCAATCCTTGGAAGTGATCCCGCGCCTCCTGTGGCTTGTTGGAACCGAGGTAAATGACCGGAACGGAATCACTCAGTAGCGCGGATGCCTGGTGTTGCGTCCGGGCAGCGAGACTCCGCAGGATCGCGAGGTCGGTCGACCCCTCCAGGTAGAGCATCCATCCCTTCTGCTCGGCCAGATAGTAATCCGCCATCCGGATGCTTTCGAGGGCCTTCTTCACCTGGGACCGGGAACGGGTGTCGATCCGGTGTGGGTTGCCGACGAACGCGATCACCACGTCCCGCTCGGCGGCCTCCTGGAGCACGATTTCCGAATGGCTGGCAGCGATGATCTGGGAACGCTGCTGGGCTGCAATATCGGTCAGAAGATTGTAGACGTCGCGCTGACGGAGAATCTCCAGGTGGGCATCCGGCTCGTCGAGTAGGAGGATGGCGCCCGGATTCGCGAGCATGTAGCTGAGCAATAGCAGCACCTGCTGACATCCGCGTCCGGAGGAGGACAGGTCCAGTTCGACTCCCGAGTCCTCGCGATAGGCGAGGGAAAGCTCCGCCCGCTCCCTGATGTAGACCGGCTCCATGAGGGTGATGCAGAACAAGCTGCGAATATGCCGAACGAGGGCCTGCCACGCGCTCTTGTCCTCACGGGAGAACAGCTGCCAACACAGGTTCCGGAGAACCTCGGCCGTCCGGCCTTCACCGATGAGCACGCTGATTTCGCCGGTTTCCTTGCGGTGCTCGCGTTCGGTCAGTCCGGAC
>JBBQML010000630.1:0-3615 GCA_038328885.1 Verrucomicrobiota bacterium
TGCCGGGGGGTTACCCCGGGGCGGGCCTATGGGTCTGGGGGTAAGGGTTTGGGTAGTGGTGTGGACGCGGGGGGGGGGGGCTAAGGGCGGGGGGGCTATGGGTGGGGGGGGGGGGCGGGAGAGGGGGTCGCGGCTGAGTACCGAGACAATCCTGGGGGTGCAGTTGGCGATGGCTCGGCGCGGGATCTCCTCGGGGTCCATCGATGGGGTGATCGGGGCCCAGACGAAGGCGGCGCTGCGTACATTCCAGCGGCTTGAGGGATTGCCCGCCACGGGGGAGCCGGATCCGGTGACCCTAGCGCGACTGGACGCGGGCGGGTCGCCTGGCGGTTCCATCGTCAACTATACTTTCACGGCCGAGGACCTGGCGCGGTTGGCGTCGGTGCCGAGGACCTGGCTTGGGAAGTCCACGCGCGGTCGGCTGGAGTACGAGACCCCGTTGGAGATGGTGGCCGAGCGGAGCCACTCGCACCCCCGCCTGATTCGGGCGTTGAACCCGGGAATTGACTGGGCGAGCGTGAGGTCCGGCACGGTGGTTCGGCTGCCGATGACGGCCCTGCCCACGGCCCGAGGTCGTGCGGCGTTGATCCGCATCAGTCTTTCGGACAAGACGTTGCGAGCCTACGACGCGAACTCGAATCTCCTCGTCCAGTTTCCCTGCAGCATTGCGCGCAAGGCGGAGAAGCGCCCGCTGGGCGTGCTGAAGGTTGCCCGGTTGGCGCCCAACCCGAGCTACCGATTCGACCCGGAGATCTTTCCGGAATCGGACGAAGGACGGCGGCTGGGTCGCAAGTTGATGATTCCGCCGGGTCCCAACAATCCCGTGGGCACGGCGTGGATCGGGCTGAACCGGCCGGGATATGGCATCCATGGGACGCCGAGTCCGGAGGAAGTGGGACGGACCGAATCCCATGGATGCTTCCGGCTCTCGAACTGGAATGCGGAGCACCTGCTCAAACTGTCCTGGGTGGGTCTTCCCGTGCAGGTGGTTCCCTGAGTGGGGTGCCGCAGCCCCAGTCCCCCCGAACCATGGGCGCCCGGCATGTCTTCAACCTGCGCAGCGAGGACCGCCGTCGGGTGCTCCCGGTGAAGGTACTGATGGTCCAGCGCCAGGTGGACACCTTCCGGCACATCCTTCTGAAGCTCTTCGCCTACCTGCTCTTCCATCGCGAGCGGATCCTGCTGGAGCCGAGTCTCGACGACGAGATGCTGTCGTTTCGACCGGACGTTGCTCAGCTCGATTACGAGGGTCGCATCACCCTATGGATCGAGTGTGGCGAGTGTTCGATGGACAAGCTGGACCGCCTGGCGGTGAAGGCGCCCTACGGGGAGATCTGGGTGGTGACGAGCTCGCCGGCGGAGGCGGAGGATCTTCTGCAGCGGGTGCGGCGGCAGGGGTTGCGGCGGGGACGGTATGGGATCGTGGGGTTGGATCCGGGAATGTTGGAGGAAGTCACGGGAATTGCGGTGCCGCGCAACGACCTGACGTGGTATCGCGGCACCTTCGACCCGCCGGTGGTCCAATTCGATTTCAACGGGCTGTGGTTCGAGTCGGAGTTCCTGGTGCTGCGGCATTGAGCGACCGGGGCCCGACCCGCCGCGAGGAACTGAAGCGGGCCAAGGATCAGGGTTTGGTTACCGATCGTGAATACGAGCGGATGCGGAGGAAGATCGTGCTGCAGAATGACTGAGAACGGGACGACCCGATTTCAGTCGAGTTGGCGAAGTCGGGCCTCCCGGATTTCGACGTGGCCGCCGCCGCGGCTCATCTCCTGGAAGCCAATCCGGCCGCGACGGGGACGTTCCGCGAGCGGTCGTCCCTGGCTCGGGGGGGTCCTCTGCTGCTCGAGATCGACCTCGAGGACCTGTTTGCCATTAAGCAACACCACGATCTTCGGTCCCTGGCAGGTGATGGTGCAGCGGTTCCATTCCGTCGGGAGGTAGGCGGATTCCGTCGGGCCGAGGATGGGGAAGATGGCCCCGGTGAGTTGGTTTGGCGGCGCCTGGTAGTTGGTTCCGTAGTAGCGCGGGTCGACGAGTTGGATCTCGATGCCGGTGCTGGAGGGTTCCCCCAGCGGAGGGAATCGGAGGCCCACGCCACCATTGCCGCGTTCACCGAGCCGGAACTCGAACTCGAGCACGAAATTGGCGTGGTCCTCGGTGCTGACCAGCCAGGTGCCGCGTGGGTTGCTGCCTCTGAGGACCCCGTCCTTCACTTCCCAACGCGCGCCGGGGGGAGCCTCCTGGGCCACGTTGGCCCAACTGCGCACGGTCCACCCGGCAGGGACGCCGTCGACGGGGAACAATGGGGTTGCGGTGGGATGGGTCGCGGCCGCCGCGGCGTCGGCGCGCCGCGGGGCGGTTATGCCGAGGAGGAGGAGGGCGGCGAGAGTGGTGAGGACGAAACCGGATGGCATGCTGGGAATTTGCGGCGACGGTTTACGGGACGTCCACGCTTTTACTGGGGCGGTGGGCGGTGGCGGAGGAGCGCCAAGGAACGCTGGTCACTGGTCACTGGTCAATCGTGGGGATTGCCGGCCAGGACACGTTCGAAGTCGCGGCCTTTCACGAGGTACAAGTTGAGGGCGAGGACAGTGACGAGGGCGACGGTGAGACCGACGGCGGAATCGCTGAACGTGTTGTAAGTGGCGTGGAGGAGAGAGGGGACGGTGAACGCCGCGAGCAGCAGGCTGCCCTGGCGTTTTGGAAACCGGGCGGCGAATCCGATGAAATAGCCGGCGATGCCGGTCCACATGGCGTGGAGGAAGGGGAGGGAGGTGAGGCGCAGGACGTTCAGCATGTAGTAGACGGCGGCGCCTTCGACGGTGGGTCGGCCGCCCGGGAACGAGATGCGGAGGTTCTGGGAACTCTGGTAGGCCACGCCTTCGTAGATACCGAAGCCCAGGCCGGCCATGAGTCCGTAGAACATCATCACCTGAGGTGTCGGTCGCTGGGGCCACAGGAAATACAGCATGAACAGCTTGGCGACCTCCTCGATGAAGGCCACTCCGACGAGGTGGGCGAGCCAGCGGGTGGGGAGGTTGGGGGAGCTGATCCAGGCGAGCACCCAGTCCAGCGGAAGCACATAGCGGGTGAGGGCGACCAGGCTGATGGAGAAGATGGCGGAGCCGGCAAAGGTCAGGCCACAGCGGAACAGCGTCACCTGGGGTTGGGAGAACGCCACGTAAAAGAAGGCAGCCCAGAGCAGCGAGCTGTAGAGGGCGACGCCCCAGATGGCTCCGCCGAGATCGCCCGTCCCGTGGAGGTACACCAGGAGGACCAGCGGAAGCAGGCCGACGAAAGCCATGGCCAGGATGCGACGGTTGTCGAGCCAGCGCAGGCGGACCAGATCGTCGAGGGGCATCATCAGGTGCGGGGCCAGTCGCAGGAAATCGCGTCCGACCCCGGGCTCGGGCGGTGGGTGCACCGCTGCGGCGGGGGGCAAGGTTCCGAGGGGTGGGGGCGGGATCCTCAGCGCCTGTTCCACCGGCAGCGACTGGTCCTGATTCTCGATCGCCACGGTGCTGCCCGACTCGATCAGCCCACGGTTGAGGAAGAGGACGAGTTCCTCCCGTGAGTACGGCCCGACGCGGCGGCCCTGGGGCTCGATCAGGA
>JBBQML010000631.1:0-3606 GCA_038328885.1 Verrucomicrobiota bacterium
CATGCGCTTCACCCAGGGACGTCGCCGCTCCGCACCTTCCGTGATCATCGTCTCGATGATCGACGTCCTGCTGGTCGTGCTCATCTTCCTGATGGTGTCGACGTCCTTTCGGCAGACACCGGCCATCAAGCTGGCGCTCCCCGAGGCGCGGCAGGCGGAGCGGACCGGGGCCTCCCCGGACAAGGTGGTGGTGACCATCGCCAAGAGCCCGCCGCACCTTTATCTCGCGAAGCGGCCGGTGGCGTTCGAGAAACTGCAGGATGAACTGATGGCTTTGGCGGCAGCGAACTCGAATCTGATCCTGGCGATCCAGGCCGACGAGGAAGCGCCCTGGGGCCAGGTCGTGCGGGTGATGAATGCCGCCAAGGCCGCCAAGTTGCGCACGGTGGACGCGATCACGCGTGATCCGGCGGGGCGGTAAGCTCGGGCCGTGGGGCGGTGGGCGGAGGACCGCCCGATCCCCGGGTCGCGACCGCGTGCGGG
The DNA here is from genome assembly GCA_038328885.1 of Verrucomicrobiota bacterium. GTDB lineage: Bacteria > Verrucomicrobiota > Verrucomicrobiia > Limisphaerales > CAIMTB01 > CAIMTB01. The sequence continues at coordinate 484 of JBBQML010000631.1, forward strand.
ACAAATTTCACCATTCCCAGGCACCAGGGGACCGATCGAAGCTTGGAGCGACCCACGACCCACGACCCACGACGACTAGCCGCCGCGCTACGCTCCGCCGACCAGGAGTCCCCCGAAGTGCTCCTGCAGCATCCGTCCGCACCACGAGCCGTCGAGCACCGCGTGCCGCACCGTGCCCGCAACCGCCCGGGTCAGACCTCCGAGCGCCTCCTGGTTCTGCATTCCCATGGGGCTCCAGTCGATGGTTCCGGAGTCGAAGGGGTTCAACAGGGCATACACGACCAGAGAACCGGCGGTGCCCGCCACGAGTCCCGCCAGCAGGCCGAAGAGGCCGTCCACACGCCCGGTGGGGATGGCCAGCAGGACCCGGGCGCCGAACCGGCGCTGGAGCAAGCCGAGGATCCCGAGGGTGGTCAGGCCGACGATCAGGTAGCAGACGACCGCGCTGAATCCGGCGGAAAGCTCCGTGGCTGCGCTCAGGCTCGCCCCCAGGGCCGGCGAAGTCAGGGTGCCGGCCGCCAGGACGATTGACCAGCGGAGCATCGACCACACCGACTCCGCGAACCCGGAGAGGAACCCCGAGCGCGTGGTCACGAAGACGAGCAGCAACGTCAGAAAATCCACCAAACTCAACTCGGCAGGATCGATCATATTCCCTTTAGTTGACGATCATCGGGGTGATCGAGATCACGAGTTCCTTCTTGGCCTTGTAGTCCACCCGTCCCTGGAAAAGCTTGCCCAGGAAGGGGATGTCACCGAGGAGGGGGATCTTGCGGTTGCTCTTCGCGCGCTCGTCCTGCATGAGCCCGCCGATCACCACGGTGGTGCCCGCCTTGACGCGCACCAGTGTGGAAGCCTGTTTGATGTCGAGCACCGGGGCGGTGGTCAGTTCACTGGGGGACGTCTTGGTCTCGACCAGGCTGGAGAGGACCGGGGCGATGTCGAGGGTCACCCAGTCGTTGCTGGAGATCTGCGGCGTGATGGCGAGGATCGTGCCCACGGTGATCGTGGTGACGTCGTCCTCCTGGACCTGGGTGGTCGTGCCGGCGCTGTTGCCGGGCAGGTAGGTGCTGCGGCGGGTGAAGAAGGGCATCTCGGTACCCACCTTGATCATCGCGGTCTGGTTGTTGACGACGCGGATCCGCGGCTGGGAGACCACGTTGACCTCACCCTGCTCCTGCAGGGCCCGGATCAAGAGCGTGGTGTTCTCGTTCTTGAAGAGGAAGCTGAAGGCCGCGTTCTTCACGTCCAACCCGCCCGCCGGGGCGATGACGCTCGGGGCCCCGATCATGGTGGCCGCACCGTCACCGAACATCGTCGCGGCGTGTTCCCAATCGATGCCGAACTGGAACTGGTCTTTGAGTGTGACGTCGAAGATGCGCGCCTGGATTTCCACCTGCCGCGAGATGGTCTGCGAGAGGCTGTCGATGTAGCGCCCCACCCGCTTGAGGGCGGACGGGCGATCGGTGATCTGCAGCAGACCGGCGGTCTGGTTGATGGCGATGTTCTCCTTGCCGTCGGCGGTGAGCAGTTTCTCGATCTCCGCCTTCAGCTCGGTCCAGAAGTTGATGCTGTTGTCGGCGGTCAGGTTGACGGAGGAGGCGCCGGCGCCGCCTCCCCCGCCGCCCCCACCCCCACCCCCACCCCCCCCGGCGCCGGAAGCGAGGGTGGCGGAACTGCTGCCGGTGCCCGTACGGGTCAACCGCAAATAGTCGATGGTGAACTCCTGGGTCTGCTTGGCCCGGACCCGGATCAATCCGTCCTCTTCGGCCCAGGAGTAGTCATGCGCCTCGAGGAGGGCCTGCATGACCCGCTCCAGCGGAAGGTCCTCGAGGTCCAGCGTGACCTGACCGGTCACCTCCCGATCTGGCACGATGTTGAGCTTGTTGGCGCGGGCGAAGATCGCCCGCGCGGACTTGATGTCCAGGTTTTCCGACTTGAACGAGTAACGCTTCCTCCCGCCGACCTCCTTCGCGATGGCTGCGGTTTCGCGCTGCGCCCGGGTGCCGGCCTGCGGCGGCGGGGGGGGCGGCGGCGGGTTGGCCGGGTCGATGGCATTCACGGTCACCACCACCGTCTGCGGGGTGGGTGGGGTGGTTTCGGGCGCCGGGGCGGGTCCGCTGCGACTGGTGGCCTCCTTGTCGGTTACCAGTTGGGCGGTCGCCAGGGCCTGTGCCCCCTTGGCGGGAGCACTGGACGCAGGCGATCGGCTGGCCTTGGGCAGCGGACGCCAGTTGTCGGTGGTCTGGGCGCCGAGACCGGTCGCCAGGGCCAGGCAGGCAACGGAAGTGAGCAGCCGGGTCGGGGGACCGGCGAGGGAGCGGGCGGGGCGGCACCGTTCCGGGTTGGTGGGGAGAGACAATTTCATGGAGTCAACTTTCGTTCCCGAGTGGTGGTGGTGCCACCGTCGCCCGGAGTAGCCGGCCTTCCGGGTTGGGTCTTCTTCTGGGGGGGACGGGCGGGGGGGGCGCCCACCCGGAAATCCAACCGTTCGGTGCCGTTGGTGCCGCTGACCCAGACGGCGCTGGCATCGATTCTGTCGACACGATAACTGGCCACCAGATCGCCCTCCGTGAGGACGCGCTTGTTGATCACGGCATAGCGACCGCCGCTTTGACGCCAGATCGCATTCAGGGACAACACGTCCGCGGCACGGGGGCCCTTGGGCTTGACCTCCGGTGCCACGTAGAGCTGGAAGGGATCCCGGCGCGGCGACTCCACCCACGAGACGAATTGCGATTCGATCGCCATCAGGTCCACCCCCTGCGCGGGTTCGAGCGGGGTGCCGGGAGCCAGGAGGGCGTCGGTCACGAGCGCCTGGGCGGGTTTCGTGATGGCGCCCATCGCGGAAGAGGCCGGCCCGGGCTTGGCGGGTGAGAGCTTTGCCGCGGACGACGACCCGCGTTGGCCGGTCACCCGGGTGCGGCTGTCGCCCAGGAGGGTCCAACTCACGTACCCGACGGCACACACCACCAGCACGCCCACGACGAGGGTCTTGCGGCGGTCCTGGTTCATGGCGTGGGGGCCGGGGTGGAGGCGGCGAGCGAAGCCGGATCCGCGGTGGGGGGAGGAGGTTCCTGGGCCCAGAACTCCACGGTTGCGGAGGCGGTGGTCGCTTCCAGC
>JBBQML010000632.1:0-3606 GCA_038328885.1 Verrucomicrobiota bacterium
GGGTGTGCCCGCTTCGGTGTTGTGCATCCATGCCGTAGTCGTCGGCTCGATGACCAGCGCCGCGTTAACCTGCTGTCCGCGCGTCATGGCGGCTGTAAGGCGTTCAATGTAACGACCCTCGATATGATAGGCCGGCCACCAGGGCTCGTGGTAGGAGAAGGACTGCGGATGATCCCGCTTCCGCGCCCCCCGGAGGGTCACGTAGCTGAGATGCTCGTCCATGGTGTTGATCCCCAGCACCAGCAGCCAGTCCGCGATCCGCTTCATGTCCTCGAACCGCAAATCCCAACCGCCGGCCCCGTAGATCTCCACCAGGGTGCGCTCGCGGCCCAACTGATTCGCCACGCTCGAGATTTCCCGGCAGAAACGGACGTTCCCGAACTGGGCGTGGGTGTTCTCGGCATACTGGTTCATCAGCGTGTCGATCCCCGGCCGATGCTGCCACGCGGCCATGGCCATGTTGTCCGGGACCCCCGTGCAGTGTGGCCATTCGTGGTCCCAGTAGTGACCGGTGAACTCGAGCCCGCGCTGCTCGCAGGCCGCGTAATAGGGTTTCGCCCAGCGCTCGATGAAGAGGTCGTTCAGGGTCGAGAAGTAGTTGTTCCGGACCCGGCGCCAGTCGCCGGCTTCGCGGACCAGCGACGGCAGCACCCCCACGAGGTCGTAACCCCACCGCTGGCGGAACTGCTCGGGCAGGTCGGGGCACCAGGGAAGCCCGCCGGCGGGGCTGATGTTGGGCTCGTCAGTGAACACCCCCGGGATCCGCTTCCCGTACTGATCCGCCACGTGGCGGTCGTAGGCGCCGAGGGTCACCTCCAGGAACTTCTCCGTGACACCCGCGGTGAGGAGGTTCACGTACGATCGGTTGCCGTGCCACGGGGAATTCCCCGCCCGGACGATGCGGGCCGCCAGGTGCGGACCCGCCCCACCACCCACCCCATCCCGCACCCCGGCGGTGACGTCCGACCAGGCGTCCCCCTCACGACGATACGCGCCCACGAGGGCGTTGTCCCAGGACGGCGCCGCGGGCTCCTCCTTGATGGCCAAACCCATCCCGCGGGACTCCGGGAGCAACTCCGGGACGAATCCGCCCGCGAAGCCGCTGGGGTAGGAGTTCTCGTCGTAAATCCACACGTTCATGTCCAGACGCGCGGCCTCGGCGAGGGCCACCTTCCAGAGCGAAAACCATTCCTCGCCGAGGTACGGCGTCATCAGGCCGGGGCGCGGGTGCACGAAGACCTGCTTCACGGCCTGCCCCGCCAGGTCCTGCATCGTGCTGCGGATTTGTTCCGGCGTGAGCCGGTCATTCCAGACCCACAGCGGCGCAGAGGTATACTCGCGTGGCGGCTTGGCAAACACCCTCCGCACGTCGCGCAGATCGGAGAGGGGCTCGGCCGCCGGAAAAGCGTGCGTCGGCCCGGGTGTTGCCGTCGGCTCCAACGCCGCCACCGCCACCGACCGTCCCCCCACGACTCCGGCGAGCAGACAGACCAGGACTCGGGCGAGGCGCATACCGGGGTTCATTCCGGGATGACGCCGTGATCCTGCGCGGACGGCAACGGATTTGGTGTGACCCGAATCGGCGTGCAGCGAGGCCCCCCAGGCGGTTTCACCACGAAGGACACGAAGGACACGAAGGACACGAAGAAAAGTCCAGGGACGCAAACCCGAACCAGGCGCTGCGAAATCCCTGCAACGACACTCGGGCTGCCCTCAGGCTGGGTGGTCTTCGTATACTTCGTGGTGACCTTGTCCCGGAACTTGGATGTCATATCGACGTCCGCCCGAGGTCCTGACCGCACCGCCCAACTTCCCACTCCCCACTCCCCACTCCCCACTCCCCAAGTGCCGCCCTCCTGCCAAACGCCCCTCGGCCTCGCCGCGCTGCTCAGCGTGCTCGGCCTGACGGGCCTGAACCCCGTCCCGTCCGCCGCGGCGCCATCCCCCGCAAATTGGCCGGCCGTCCGCGGGCCTCACCGCGGCGGTGTCCCCGGCCCGGCCGACCAGGCGACCGCCGGCCAGCGCCCGTTCCCGATTCATTTCGGCCCGAAAACCAACCTGGTCTGGCAGGTCGGCGTGCCTTCCGGCCACTCCTCCCCGATACTCTGGGGCAACCATCTCTTTCTCACCGGCTTCGAAGCCAACCAGCTCCTGGTTCTCGCGCTGAACCGTGCGACCGGCGCGGAACAATGGCGACGCGCGCTCGACCCCGGACCGGTCGAATCCGGCTCCCGCCTCAGCCACCCGGCCACGGCCACACCCACCACCGATGGCGACCGGGTGATCTCCTACTTCGCGCCCTTCGGTCTGGTCGCGCACGACCTCGAGGGACGCGAGCTGTGGCGCCACCCGCTCCCCACACCCGTCACCCAGCACGGGGCCAGCAGTTCGCCGGTGCTCGCCGGCGGACTCGTGCTGCAGTTGTGCGACCAGGACACCGATTCCTACCTGCTTGCGCTCGATCGCGCCACCGGCCGCCAAGTCTGGCGCACGGAACGACCCGGCTTCCGTCGCGGATTTTCCACCCCGCTGCCCTGGCCCCCCGAAAACCCCGAGGTCGCCGTCGTCGCCGGTACCCTCCGACTCGCCGCCTACCAACTGAGCGATGGCAAGGAGCGCTGGACGGTGCATGGCCTGCCCAATGAAATGGTGGCCTCGCCCATCGGCGGCGCCGGCTGGATCTACCTCGCCGGCTGGACCTCCGGCTCCGGCGTCCCTCGCATGCCCACCTGGACCAACCTCATCACCCAGGGGGACACCGATGGCGACGGGTTGCTCGCGCGGGAAGAAGCCCCCCAGGGACCGGCCAGGAACCACTTCGCCTACCTCGACGCCGACAAGGACGGCAAGCTGTCGGCGGCCGAATACGAGACCGTTGCGCGGGTCTTCGATCAGTCGCAGAACGTCGCCATGGCGGTGCAACCCGAAGGCACCGGAGACCTAACCTCCACCCGGGTTCGCTGGCGGCAGAAGCGCGGTCTGCCGTACGTCCCCACGCCCCTTTTCCACCACGATCGGCTCTACCTCGTCCGCAACGGCGGCCTCGTTTCGTGCCTGGATGCCCGGACCGGGGAGTTCCGTTACCAGGAGGAGCGGCTGGGCGCCCTGGGGGATTACTACGCCTCGCCCGTCGCCGCGGGCGACCAGGTGCTGGTCATCGCCCAACCGGGCACGGCGGTGGTCTATCGCACCGGGGATACCCTCGAGGTGCTGGCGCGCAATTCCCTGGGCGAGGAAGTCCTGGCCACCCCCGCGATCGTCGACCGAACGCTCTACGTCCGCACCAAAACCAGCCAGTTCGCCTTCCGCGAACCGCAACCGTCGGAGTGAGGTCCCAATGGAACGGTGGTAAGTGAAATTTTTAGCTTGAACTACCTAGGCTAGTTCGGCATGAGAGGAGCCGACGCGAGTAGAACTCCCTAGAAAGAACCACCACCTTGAACTCCTCGCCTTGCTCCGCTGGAACCTCCTCCTCCCCAGCGGCAGTTTGCACGGGTGGAAACGCTTGGCTACAGCCGGCAAGGGTCGCTGACAATTTGGCTCAGGGCAGCTGGTATCCCGAGGAGCAGTCCGGGTTCGAAAGACATCTCACGTTGCTTCCCGCAG
>JBBQML010000633.1:0-3605 GCA_038328885.1 Verrucomicrobiota bacterium
GGCGTTGCACCATCCGAGCCACGGCGATCTTCTGGGCGCCTCCGAACCCGACGATGGCCTGCTTCACCCGGCGTGGGGCGAGTTCCTGGATCTCGAGTCCGGCTTCGGCGGCGGCCAGGAGGCAGACCCCGCGCGCTTCGCCCATGATCAGCGCGGTCTGGAGGTTCTGAGCGAAGAACAGGCCTTCGATGGCACAGGCCGTGGGTTGGTGTTGTCGGATGGCGTCCCGGAGACCGGCCGCGATGCGGACCAGGCACTGGGTCCGTGACCAACCGGCGGGGCACTTCAACGCGTCGAAGCCGAGGGCGGTCGCGAGGCCTCGTTCGGGATGGACCTGGATGACGCCCCAGCCGGTTCCCCGGAGCGAGGGATCGATGCCGAGGATGATCTGGTGTGCCCGGGGTGAACCGGGAGGGCGGTCCCCGGGCAGGGGCTCAGGTCGCCGTCGCGGTTGGGCGACGCGGGCCTGGAGTTGTTCGAATTGCTGCGGGCTGATCCCCACGGGCAGGATGCTCCTCTGCGGAACCGGGCAAGTCGAGCGGCAGGACCCGGGCGCGGTGCTCATTCTGGCCGACCGATCCGGCTTCGGGCCTCCGATGCCAGCCCAATCCCCGATGCTAAAGGGAGGATGCCGAAGCGAAGAGTAGGGGGCGGTCCGAGCGACAGACGCCAAGGAGGTGGGGGTGGGGAACCCCGCGGAAGAACGTTCCATCGCTCGGACGTACGTGTTTTAGCGGAGGGATCTGAAAAGTCAACGTTACGTTCAGGCTCGGCCCTTGACAGGTTGAGCAAGGCGTGGGGTGGCTCGCCCTGTCTACTGTTCCATCGTCCGCACGGTGGCGATCCGATCGACCAGCCATCGACCCTCCGTGCGCTTCAGGCGGAGCCGAAACTCCTGGACGAAGTAGTCCGGATCCCCGGTGAAGAAGATGCGCGCCGTGAGATGGGCGCTGGCCGAGGTGCGGTCCTGGTCGAGTTCCACCGCGATGTCGATGAATCGCACGCTTAACCCGGGGGCGTTGAGCCGCAACCCCGCTGCCCCGGCGTGAAGTTGGGAGCGGGGAATGAGTCCCTGGGTGGCGCGGGGCCCGATCGTCACGTCGAACTCCGTGGGGTTGTCGAAGAACCCGGCAACCTTCCCGCCATACCCCAGGCGGACGAACGGCGGATCCTTGTCGGTGAAGGAGACCGTGGCCGCCAGCGTGTTCAGGTGGCGTTGGATGCGCCGGATCTCCCGGGCGTGGGCGTCGAGGAAGACCCAGGCCCCGGCAACCAGGGCGCCCAGGACCACCACCAGGGCAACAATGAGGGTTCGCCGTTTCACCAGATCACCCGGCCAACCAGACGGCGACGCTCGATGGCACCAAATTCATGTTGTTCCTGGGGCATGGACCGATTGTCGCCGACGACGAAGTACTGGCCGGATTCCAGCCGCCGAGGCGGGCGATTCCAGGGACGCCGGCCGGGTCGCACGTAGGGTTCGTCGAGTTCCTGGCCGTCGAGGATGACGGTTCCCTGGCGGATGGCGAGCATCTCCCCGGGGAGCCCGATGATGCGCTTCACGTACATCACGGTTTCCCCGCTCGTCCGAATCCCGACGATATCGCCGCGCTGAGGTTCCCGCCCGGCGGCGTAGGCCAGTCGGTGGATGAGGTGGATCGAGCCCTCCGGAAACGTGGGGAGCATGCTGACGCTCTCGATCTTACGCAGCAGGAGCACGTATTTGAAGAGGACGAAGGTCGTGAGGAGCACCACCCCGATGCGCACGAGGGTCCATCGGGGGTTCCGGCCAACCGTCAGCGTCCGCACCCATCCGACGATTGAGGTCGGACGGCGCCACGCGACGGATTTCCAGGGTCTCCAGGTCTTCCGCGTCCGGAGCCGTCCGACGATTGGGGTGGGGGTTCCTTTGGCCATGCCTTCGTTCGAGTGAAGCGATCGGGAAGGTGGCGGAATCACAGAGCGCGGCAAGTCCAGGGTTGGCACGACCCGGGGGTCTCGGGTCCGAGGTCCGAGGTCGGAGGTCGGAGGTCGGAGGTCCGAGGTCGGAGGTCGGGGGTCAGGGTGCGGAGGTCCGGCCCCGGTGTTTGGGTCCTGGCGATCGGGGCGCAGAACTCCAGGCGCCGACGCGAACCACGGGAGATCCAAGAGCTCGGTGAAAAAAATTTCCTGCTCGCGCAGGAGCCTCCTCACGTCGACTTCCACGGTTCTCGGGCGGAGTGCGAAACTCCCCTCACTCCCCTCACCCGACTCCCCGCGCGGAAGCCACTTTCCGGCTCACGGCCGCGGGGGCTGTTGGGCGTCGTTGACCTGCCGGGGTTCGGTGGAGGCAGGCAGGCCGAAGGAGCCCGGTCGCTGGAGAGAATAGATCACCACGGCCTGGGCGGCATGGTCGGCGGCCGGGTCGCGGAGACGGGCCACGGTCACGGCGTGGTCGCGGGCATTGTCATCGGGTCGATACTTTTCGTGGAGCCGGCGGTGGTTGGCAGCCAGCGCCTCCTCGCCCAGTTGGGCGTGGATCAGGGAGAGGTTGTAGTGCGCGGTGACGTTCTCGGTGTCGAGGACGAGAGTCTGTTCGAAGCGGCGGACGGCCTCCCGGAGGAAACGCTCGCGGTCCGCCCGGCGGGTCTCGCCCCGTTCCATCTTGGCCCGCTCGAAGAGGGCCTGGCCGAGTTCGTTGATGACCTCGTAGTCGCGGCTGAAGTCGAAGCCGCGCTGGTCGAGCTCGGGGTAGCGATCCTCGAGGATGCTGGTGAGCTCGCTGATGGCCTGGTCGATGAAGCCATTCTGCTTGTTCACGAGTCCGCCGAGCCAGGCGAGGGTCCAACGCGGGGCGGGGGGGGTGAAGCGGTTGGTGTCCGCAGCTCGCTGGAGGGCGGCCACGGCGTCCTCAAGACGTCCCTCCTTGAAGAAGACCCGCGCCAGGTTCACCGGGCCGTCGAACCGTCCGAGCCGCTCCACGTGTTCGAAGGCCTCGGTGGCCTGGATCAACTCGCCCTTCTCGCTCCCCTTGTCCCCCTTGTTGAGCAGGCCGATGCCATAGTCGTTCCACCGCTGCCATGGGGGAATGGAGGAGGGAGCATTGGTGGGTGACGGGGTGCTGGCGAGGCCCATGATCGGGAAGGTGAGCGAGTCGCGGCTGATGACGCGGATGGGCAGGTCGTTGGTCACCTGGAAGGGCGCGCCGTTGGTGTACGCGCGGCCGAAGACGTAGTTGTGATAGATCGTGTCGAACTTCCGGTAGTTGAGCTTCACCTCGAACGTCAGGGGTGCCGTCAACCCCTCGGGTACCGTGAAACTGCAGTGGACCACGAAGCCGGCGCCGGGCGGGATCTGGTGGTTGTACAGGGGTGTGAAGATGTCCTGGGCGTTGCGTCGATCGACCCGGTTGCCGTGGCGGTCGAGCATGTAGACGTTGACGAAGTGGGACCATGGATCCACTTCTCCGTGGCGGCCCAGGCCGCCACTGCGGGCCACAATCCGGTCGCCGCTGCGCCCGAGCACGTCGAGCCAGACCTCGTTGGAGTCCGTGGTGCCTTGAGTGAAGAGGTGGGCCGGACGCACCGTGCGCAGGACGACCTCGAGGAGGTAGGTCCGGCCGGGTT
>JBBQML010000634.1:0-3602 GCA_038328885.1 Verrucomicrobiota bacterium
GTTCCGCCTCCGCTGTAGGTGGCCTCGTTGAGGCCGCGACGGGACCGGCTGGTCCCGCCAATGCGTCCAAGCTCACCTCGCGAGGCCCACGTTTACCAACTCAGCTCAAGGACGCGTCCCGGATTGAGCGGACGCCCGGCCCGGGCATGCACGGGCCGGGTGTATTCAAGAATATAGAGCTTCCGGCCGGCCTGCAGCAGATCGAGCGGGCGGGCCAGCGGGGCGAGAAAGGTTTCGGTCCGGGCTTCGTAGACGCCCGCGGCGTTCCGGCGCAGCTCGACCGCGAGCAGATCGAAGCCCACATTGCCCCGGCCAATAAAATTGCCGAAACGACCCACGATAAACTTGCCCTGCAGCGCCGCCGGCCACTCCGGTCCGCAGTAAACCATGCCCGCCGGCGACGAGTGGGCGTCAAAGGTTGCGACCGGAGCCAGCGCCGAGCCTCCTCCGGCCGGGCCGAAATTCCGGATCGCCGGTTCCAACCCCAGTCCCGCCGGGGGAGGGCCGATCTTAGGATACGAAGTCTTCACCCCGACCCCGTACTCGTAGGGAAATCCATAGTGTTTCCCTCGCTCAATCAGATCGAGCTCCTCGGGTTCGTCCTCGTCGGGACCGTTGCTGACCGAAAAAAGTTCACCCCGGTCGTTCCAGGCAAAACTCCAGGCGTTGCGCACGCCGGAGGCGAAGGTCTCGAGCCGGGGGCCACCCTCGGCCCGAGGGTCAATCCGCCAGATCGCCGCCGTCAGCGCATGCTCGCCACCCTTCCAGAGCACGGGGTCATTTCCAGTTTCGCCGCCGTCGGTGCGCGAACCGCTGCTGACGTAGAGAAATCCATCCGGCCCCTGCGCAATGTGGCTGACCCCGTGGTTGCCCGGACGCACACCCCACGGGTAGTCGACCCGAAACCACGGCTTCACCTCCCGCGGCGTGCCATCGACGGTCAACGGGGCTGAACGCAGAATCGTGATCTCGGCCGTGTGTTCGGGAAGCGTCGACACGCGTTGGTTGGCGACGAGGTAAAGCCGCCGCTGCGAATCAATCGTCATGCCGATGACGTCGAGCGGCCCCCGGGCAGGATCCGCATAGTCCTTGGTCGCCAGCACGCGGACCAGGTTTCCCGTGTCGGTGTCCAGCCGAAAGAGGTCGCCGCCATTGTTCAGGACCAGAATCCAACCCACGCCCGGCATGGTCGCGAGACGGACGCCGTGCTGGGGCAGCCGGACGACCTCACGCAACTGGAACCCTTCCGGCGGCTTGGGCAGCGGTTCGAAAGGATCCCGGTCCACCCGCCCCGGCTCGGCGAGTTCGGCGCGGACCGACGCCACCGTCGCCGGCAAAACTGGAGCGCCCTGATTGCCCCAACTGGCCCGCACATACGTCAGGATGTCGGCCACCTTCGCATCGTCCAACCCCACCGGCGGCGGCATGACCCCGTTGTACTCGATCCCATTGACCACGACCGGGCCGCTCAAGCCCTGCAAGACGATGCGGATACTGCGACGTTCATCCGCCATCAGGTAATCCGCCCCGGCCAACGGCGGAATCACTCCCTTGAACCCTTCCCCCTGAGGCTGGTGGCAGGTCGCACAGGTGACGCCGTAAAGTGCGCGTCCACGCTCAAACGACGACTCCGATGCTCCCACGAAGGTCGCGACGGCACCAGACAGGAAGAGGAAAGAGACGGGGTGAAGCGTCATGCGCGGGGCAAGGAAAACACAGCGTTGGAAGAAATTGGCCACAATGAAATTCGCTCCGTTGTAGGCGATCCCGCGTACGCGGGAGGGCCGCGACGGGACCGGCTGGGCCCGCCTCCGTCCTCCGTCCTCCGACCTCCGGTTCGTCATCGCGATGCCAATCCCTGCGGCCTTCCCGCGCACGCGGGACCACCTACACCAGCACCCGACCCGCCTCCGCTGTAGGTGGCCTCGTTGAGGCCGCGACGGGACCAGCTGGTCCCGCCTCCGACCTCCGTCTTCCGACCTCCGGTTCGTCATCGCGATGCCAATCCCTGCGGGGTCGCCGACCCCACCTACAATGGGCTTACGTTGACGCCCGTGCGCGGCTGCAGGACCCTCCAAAATTGGCGTGTCTGTGCCTTTATGACGCTGGCTTTGGAAACGGAATTCACGGGGTCAATCCCGGGCATTCGTGCGTTCCGACCGCTGATCGAAGTTATCTCTCAACTATGGCCAGGCGAATGAAACTTCACTTCTGGTCCGCGACGCCGTCGGCCGAAGGCGCGACCCGGCTCGACGGCAACACCTGGCCGAGCGCATGGTCCTCGGGTCGCAGGCCACGACGGTAACCTTTGAAGCTGTAACCCGTCGGCTGAAAGGCGTCGACCACGCGCACGTCGGACCTCGCCGGCACCTCCAGCGCAAAGCCCCAGTAAACCGCGTTGACGATCAGCCGGCGCAGGTTTTCGTCGGCGAGATCGGTGGCCGCACCGAGGGTGGTGCAGAAGACGCGGTTGGCTTTGCCCGAGGCCTGAGCGTGTTCCCGGTACCAGGCAACCGGCATCATCGGGTCATTGATCGGCTGCTCGACTCCATCGAGCTTTCGTTTTCTCAGGTAGGTGTCAGGTGGATCCGAGCGGCGCATGCCCGTCAGTACCTGCGCGCGCAGAAGGATCCGGGCATCGGCCACCGGGTGGGTTTCGTAGGCTCCGGAATCACCAAAAATGGGTCCAACCCCGTTGAGCAACGCGTCCTTTCCGGCTCCCGGCTCGGTCACGGTAAGCGTGGCTCCCTTGCGATTGGGGCCCCAATGGCTCACCCAGCCTTCACCCAGGACATCGCGGCCAAACGTATTGAAGGAGCGGTACGCTGTCGGATGATTCTCGGGAAATCGGAAGGCATGCGTGCTCGTCCGCAGCGCCACCATCGGCACGCCGCGCGCCACCGCCCCGGCAAACGCCCGCATCGCCTCATCCGGCCACTGCCGGAATCGCAGCATCATGACGATGCCGTCCGCCGACCCCAGGATCTCCGCACCGGGAACGCTGGCGTTGTTGTCCGGGTTGATCGTGCCGTCCGGATCAAGGGCGAAGAGCACCGTGCAACGAAAGCCATGACGCTGGCTGAGGAGCTTCGCCAGCATCGGCAATCCCTCCTCGGACCGGTATTCCTCGTCACCGGTCAGGAAAACGAGGTGTCGGCCTGCGCCGGATCCCATTCCGGGAGCCGCAGGATAGGAAATGGAGGAAGCGGCGTTCACCGGGGAGACCAGGATCAAAAGACCGGTCAGAAGACTCAGACAAGCGCGGGATAAAGTCATGCGAGGGAAGTGAGCCGGGACGATGCAGTTCGGACGTTTTACCGCAAATCGACGCCAAGTCACGCGAATGTTCGGAGTTCGGACCGGGCTCGTAATCGATCCCATCCGTGCGACGCCACGCGCTCGGTGCCAGGCTGACGAGCCACCTTGTTGTCGAGCGCCCGCCACGGCCGTGGCTTGCACCCCAAGCAGCTCCCACGGTTGAACCGGGATTGGTCCGGATCAGCCTCCCTTTGGCGGAGCGATGCGAGGTCTGGGGGTGGAGGCGCCTTGTTGGCTGGATCGTCGCCTTGCTTGAGAATTGCCAACTCGAAGCCGCAACCCCC
>JBBQML010000635.1:0-3599 GCA_038328885.1 Verrucomicrobiota bacterium
GATGTCGCAGGCTTTCAAGGCAGAGAGGTGGGCGTAGAGCTGACTCTTCATTGCTGAGGCTCTTCTCGGCTTTCCCGTTCGCTTGCAGACCTGGTTGTATAGACGCCGAGCGTAGATCGAGACGGCTGCAGGTCTAGGCCCAACTCTTCCCGGTACTCCTCCATCAAGGCCTTCACGCGCCCAACCATCTCTCGCAGTTCCTTCGCCCAGCCCACCACCATCCGCTGGGCGCTGGTGCCGGATCGCCAAGCTTCCACGGTGGAGGGCCAAAGCAGCGGATACCCTACTTCCATGCCGGAACAGGCGCTTTTCATCGCTTCGCCAAGTTGCTCGACGGGGATGTCGAGCATCTCCGCACTTAGGGAAGAAAACTCTGCCAGATCCAGCAGCGGGAAGGGATCCCGTTGGATCCATTCAACAACCCGCGCATCGCTGTAGCGCTCTGTTGCCTCTGCAACCGCCGCGATGGCCCGCGCGTCCTCTACCTTCAAGCCGATCCGCCCCGCCGAGACGGCCTGACGGAGCCGCAGCACATTCTCAGGCGTGAACGCCACCTGCGGTTCGTCAAGCCAGGTCCTCAGCCATTTGGGTCTCTCCTCTAAGATTCGCACGCTCACAGTCGGCGCCGTCCCCCCGTCAAGGCCGAGCATCTGCAACAGCGGGTGTCCCGCCAGGGCGAGGGACCCCAGCTCGATACCCTCTTCGGGGATCGCGGACGTGCCGGGCCCCAGAAGCGCCTTGAGGAGTTCGGGGGCGAACGCCTTCGCGTACTGCGCCGACGCCTCGGCCCCAGACCACGGAATCAGACGTTGCGTCACGATCTCATCCACGGCACGCCGTACCCCTTCCGCTTTCGGTCGCCGAAGTTGAAGATGGTGCCGGTAAGGATCGCCAGGCGGTAGGTTCGACTCCTGGCTCTGGTGCCAAGTGTCGTACCAAAGCGCCATGGCTCCGGCGTCCAAGGACCACGCGAGGGAGCACTCGTCCTCCCATCCTTCGTCTTTCAGCAGTTCCGCCAGCGTCTCGTGATCGTTGGTAGACATCAACTCGAAGGGCCACCGCCTGAGGTCATGCGAGCGCCCGAGGTGGCAGGCAGCATGGACCATCTCGTGACGAAGCACCATCGCGGCGCACAGCAGTTCCAGAGGATGAGCACTCGAGAAACCTTTGGCGCGATATCGCTCCGCCTGCTGCATGATCGTGCGCCGGTAAAGACGAATCTCGCCGAGCAACGGAATATCCGTGCTGCTACCGACGACGCACGTATTGGCCTCCCACAGGGCCATCCCTACATGGCCGACCCGGATGGTGAGTCCCTTCTCTGCCGCCAACTTCGCAAGTTCCAACTCAGCTCGCCTGTATAGAACGGAATGGGGATTATAGTCGACCATCAGGATCAGGATTTCGACGTTCTCCGCGGCCTCGTCGATCTTCAGCGTTTGCAGCACCCCGGAATCCTTCGAGCCAAACAGGCCAAGCTCTGCCCGTTGGGTCAGAAGTCGCTGCATTTCGCCGACAAAGTTTCCCCACGTCGACTGCTGCAGCAGATGACCGAGGTAGCGCCGGACCTGGTCGGCAACATCCTGAATGTCGGAGTTTAGTCCGTATTTCACTTCGATAAGGACGGGAGGCACCACATCCCCGCGCGAGCGCCCGACGGTATTCCACCGCACTCCCAGCATGTCAGGGCGAGACTCGGGCTTCCCGGCCTCCGCGTACTGGCGATCCAACAGGAAATAGTCGGAATTCACCCCGGAGCCACCGAGCCGGTTGTTGATGCGGGTAAAGAGTTGCTCGAACTCAAGTTCGCGCTTGCCGCGATGCGAGCTGTCGAGCACGCCCTGCTTGAGGAGGGGGAGAAGCTGGAGGAAGCCATCGACCTGGCCTGCGTCGTTCAGCTCGGTCGGAAGTGGAGGGACACCGTACTTGGTCAAGGCAACCACCGGTGCAACGTAGGGCGGCGCGACCTCTACAAGAAAGCGGGACGACCGCTCGGTCAGCTTCAGAATCGAAGCTCCCTTATAGTATATATTGATATACCCATCACGGAGAAAGAGCTCCAGATCAGAGTCCTTCTGCACTCGATTCAGCAGGGGCTGCAGGTGGCCATGCTTGAGCGCCGCCATAAATGCGGGATTCATGTTTCTCATTTCCCTTCTCCTTTGTGATTCTCATCTGCCCTGCTTCCGGTGCTTCGATACAGAACCGCTGCGGCAACTAGCCGATTGCTAATCGACTCACGCAGGCTCGCTGGCTCAAGCACCTCCACACGCTCGCCAAAGCCAAGGATCCACTCCTCCAGCGCCATGCTGACGGCGCAATCAAGCGTCACCGTTAGGCTTCCGTCCCGTCTTCGCCGGATCGCCTGAGACGGGTGAAACTGATACTCGTCGAAAAGGTAGGACACCGTTGCCGCGGCATGCAACCGTACGCGCTGTGGTTCGCCAATGTAGCCCCCAAAGCGGCCGCCGAGTAGCCGGTCCACCGCCGCCTCGTCCACTGGTGGCGGCCTCAAGTCAAGCCTCACCGACAGGGTGACAAAGCGATCAAGCCGATAGGTCCGCAGCGCGCCGTCGTGCCCACGAGCGCCGAGGACAAACCCGCGACCATCACGAAACCACGCAGCCAGGGGCAGCGCCTGCATGAGGACATCCTTGGTGGGAGACATCGTGTAGGTCCCCTCCAACATCCGCCTGCTCTGGAGACCCTGTGCCACAACCGTCAGCAACTCTGCTTTTGGAATGCTCCCGACGTTCCGCTTACCCGATGCCAAGAATCGAGCAACCATCTGCGAACGGTCCGCCCCCGGCACATGACCCATGAGCCAAAGCTGAAGGCTTTCCAGCAGCACACGAAGCTGCTGGTAGAGTGGATAGCCGGGGGGCACGTCATCGCGAAGCAGAGCGCGCAATAGCGACAGCGACGTCAGTTCCGCCGGCGTCGGACGGCGATGGCGTTTGTCCTCAAGCCTTCCAATGTCGGAGCCCGGCCGAAGGCTCCAGCGCACGTTCTTCAGTTTCCCCCGGCGCGGCGTCTCGTCGTCGAGATACTCCGCCAAGTCAATCTCCTCGCCCTGCTCACCGCACACCCGCAGCGGGAACCCGCACCGCACGAGCACCCACAGGTCGTCGCGCGTGGTGGCAACCTTGCCCTCGAACTCTCGAAGCTCAGGCACCAGACCCAGCCGGGCATTCACCTCCTGAACGCCCAGAGGCCGCTCCGCTTCCACGACAATCAGCAGAGTTTGCCAGAGGCGGACGAACCGCCATCCCTTCTCCCCGTAGGAGACGGCCGGCCCACGCTTGGAAGTTCCGGAGTTCTTCGACAAGGTTCGCACTCCCTTTCCGTCCTCTTGACGCGTTGGTACCAGCGGACGTTACAACGGCCAATTCAAATTAGAGACGATTTGGATGGATTCTGAAATGCACTCCCATTCTGGCCCCCAATCCGCGGGCTACGCGGCCAAGAAGCGGCCCGGGCGGTAGCGCACCGATGCGCGCTCTGCACAAGGCCGTCATGGCGCGTCCTCGATGCCCAATTCCCGCCGAACGATCTCGCGCATGGGTTCGCCGGCGGCGGTGGCGTCGGTGAAGCGCTCG
>JBBQML010000636.1:0-3597 GCA_038328885.1 Verrucomicrobiota bacterium
CGGCGACTCCGCGGACGGCGTCCACGAACTGGTGCAACGGGGCCCGGGGAGCGCCGGGGAGGGCGGTCCATGGCTGGTCACCCTTCGCGCCGGCCACCTTGCTGCTCTTGAAGAAGAGCTTGTCGTTGATGATCGAGGCGAAGCCCTCGGTGCCGCTGATCATCAGCGTGACGGGATTGGCGACGTCGAGCCAGCCGGCGGTCAGCGAGCCCATGACGCCGCTCTTGAACTTCATCAGTGCCTGCCCGGTTTCATCCGTCTTGGGCCCGTAGCGAGCCGTCACCACCTGGATGTCCGCACTGACGCTGGCCACGTCGCCCAGCAGCCAGAGGAGGATGTCGAGGGAGTGAGTGCCCAGGTCTCCAAAGCCGCCGACACCCGCCTGGTCCATATCAGCCATCCAGCGCCAGGAATTGGCTGGATCGTTAGGCTTCTCGTCGAACCAACCCCCGAGCGATCCGCTGTGGCAGTTCCAGGCCGAGGCCCGCGTGATCTGTCCGAAGGCGCCCGCCGCCACCTGCTCACGAAGGAACAGATGCTTGGGGTCGGTGCGCATGAAGTAACCGGTGGTGAACAGGAGTTCGGCCTTCTCGATGGCCCGGGCCATGGCCACGCTCTCGGCGGCCGTGATGCCCAGCGGCTTCTCGACGAACAGGTGCTTCTTCGAGCGGGCGGCAGCGGCGACCAGGTCGGGGTGGCGGTTGGTTTCCGAACAGATCACCACGGCCTGCACGGCGGGGTCGTTCCAGACCTCCTGCACATCCGCGACCACCTTCGCGCCGAGGTCCTCGCCGCGCTTCTCCGCGCGCGCAGCCTGGTGATCCCAGGCGTACTTCACGCTCACGTCGGGGCGGCCCTTCAGCAGGTTCACGAAGCTCGGGGTGTGGATGTGGGCGCAGCCGACGAGTGCCAGGGTTAGTTTTCCCTCGGCGGCGGGAACCCGGGCGGGTAGCGCAGCGAGGGCGAGGCTGGCCGCGGCGGTCGTCTTGAGGAAGGAACGGCGATCGGGGGTGTGGTTCATGGCTTCGGTTCTTGGCTGGTGGCTGGGGGGAGGATGGTGCGGCAGCCGGCCGTGCTCCCAGCACGGAGTGGCGGGAGGGCTCACGCCCAGGCCACCGGCACGGACAGCAGTTGGCCGTTGCGATTGGTATAGAACAACTGCCGCCGGTCGCGGCCAAACTCGTGGACCAGCCTGGTGATCTTCACGTCGTAGCAGCAGTACTCGGCGATCTCCGTCAGCCGGCCCTCGCGAAACCAGCGCAGCGCCTGGAGCCCGTCGGCGGTCTTCTCGGCCCCCAGGGTGGCGGACGCCACCGAGTCGAGGGTGAGGCGGTGGTTGAGTATCTTCTGGAGTTCGATCAGGAGATCGAGGCTCGGGATCTGGCCGAGGTCGAGCACCGTGTACCCGTGGAGCACCTCGTAATCGAAGCGGACGTGGTTGAAACCCACGACCAGATCGGCACGACGCAGCTCCTCGATGAGGGCATCGACCTCGCGTTCCGGGTAGATCCGGTATCCGCCCCGGGTGGTGCTGTAAGTGACCCCCAGGCTCATGCGCATGTCGCGCACGCGGTGCCAGCCACCGACCTCCTCGGCGGATTTCTGGGTTTCGAGGTCGAAGTAGACGATGTTCTTCACGGGCCGGGGGCCATGTTGGGAGGCGGGAGCGGATGTTCAATCAGGGAGTTGGCACCCGGAAGGTTCGGCCCTAGCGTTGCCTCGCGGGTGGCGAGTCAACAAGCAATGGTCCCAGTTGATCCAGCAGCCAAGGCGGCCGAGGAAGAGAGCAGGCTGAGGATCTACCTGCTCCCGAACCTGATGACGGCGGGGAACCTGTTCTGCGGGTTCCTGGCCTTGACGCGCGTCGTCGAGGCCCAACTCGGCACGCCCCAGTTCGAGGGGGTCATCCGCGAGGCGTTGTTGTTCATCCTGCTGGCCTGCATTTTCGATCTTCTCGACGGGCGGGTCGCGCGCATGGGGGGGTTCGAGAGCCCGTTCGGTCGCGAGTTCGACTCCCTGGCGGACATCGTATCCTTCGGCGTTGCCCCGGCCTTTCTGGTGCACCGCATCGTTCTGGCGGATGTGTTCGTGAAGCATCCGGAGTTCGGTTGGTTCATCGCCTCGATCTACCTCCTGTGCGGTGCGTTTCGCCTTGCGCGCTTCAATGTCGTCGCGACCTACGCCGGCAGCGGTGGGGGCAAGGAATTCACCGGCTTCCCCATCCCCGCAGCGGCCGGGGTGGTGGCCTCGCTGACCCTCCTCATTCTGTGGATCGAGGAGAAGGACTTCGCCAAAGGATGGTGGCGCTACCTGCTGCCCGTCATCCTGGTGTTTCTCTCGGTGATGATGGTCAGCCAGGTGCGTTACCCGGCCTTCAAGAACCTGAACTGGCGCACCAGCACCCCCTTCACCAGGGCGCTGCTGATCCTGGCCCTCCTGGGAGTCCTCATCATTCTCTGGAAGAAGGTGCTTCCCGTGGTGCTGCCGCTGGTGTTCACCGCCTACCTCATGTACGGCTTCATCCGCCCGCATATCTCCCGGCGCATACGCAAGGAGATCGAATACGAGGATGACGACGACCGGGGACCGGAGGGTCCGGCGACGATGCCCTAGCTGGCAGGCGCAGCCATGGAACATCTCGGACCGCTGTTCATTCCCTGGGGAGCCGGATTCCTCGCCGGCTATCTGGCCTGCATTCCGGTCGGGCCGGTCAACGTCACGATCATCAACGAGGGCGCCCGCGTCGGCTTCCGTCACACCTTCTTCATAGGTCTGGGTGCGGTGGTGATGGAGATGATCTACTCAGGCATTGCGTTCGCCGGCTTCGCGGAACTCTTTAGCTCCCCCCTGCTCCGCGCGACCATGGAACTGGTCAGCTTCGTCGTGGTGAGCGCCATCGGCGTCAGGTACCTGATGACCCGGGAGATGCCGCCCATCCCCCATGCCGTCGAGGTGGTCGAGCAACGCCTGCACCCGCACACCGCCTTCATGACGGGTTTCGTCCGCGTCCTGGGCAACCCCGCCACCCTGCTCTTTTGGATCGCCTTCGCGGCAGCCTGCATCTCCCACGAATGGGTGGGTCCGGACCGGCTTTCCAAGGGAGCCGCGGTCACCGGAATCGGGATGGGTTCGCTCGCGTGGTTCAGCAAACTTGGGTACGCGGTGTCGCTGGGTCGCGGTCGATTCTCACAACGCGCCCTCCTCCGGACGGCACACGTATCCGGGGTGCTGCTGCTGCTCGCCGGGCTGTTCATGGGGGGACGGTTGGTGGCGGCACTCAGCAAGCACCGGCTGAACCAAATCCGCGAACAGTCGCACCCTCGCCAACCGTCGGCCGTCATGCCCCGCGGTCCCGATCCCGTCGTTCGCCCCTTCGGAGCGGCCTGACCCGGGATTTCCACCGGATCGGCGGATTGTCACCTGGCCGGCTACCGGCTACCGTCCACCGTCCACCGTCCACTGGCTACTGGGCGGAACCGGCGGCGGGAGGCATGCGACCGATGCGGCGGAGCATTTCGGCCGCCCGGAGTGCCTTGGGGTCACCGTTGGCCGCGGCCCGCGCCACTTCGTCCTGAAGCTCGCGCATGCGGTTCAGGG
>JBBQML010000637.1:0-3595 GCA_038328885.1 Verrucomicrobiota bacterium
GCATCCTGCCCAAGGGGAACGGAGGAACCGACATCCTCCCGCACCTGTGGCCCTTGGGCGTCTTCCTCGTGGTGGCCCTGACCCTCGGTCTCAAGCGCTACCGGCAGACGCTCGATTGAGCCCTCCCCGTGGCGGGTTCCGTCGGATCGCAACCGGCCTTGCCTGCACCCAGGCCGTCCTCCGCGACCCGCACTGCGAGCCTGATCCAACCTGTCCCCCCAAACCCGGCCTCAGAACGCATCCGAGGCAAATCGCACGTCCGCAACCGTCGCCAACCGCGAACGCACCAACTCCCTCAACGCCGACCGATCCTCGGGGCCCATGCGACCTCCACGAAGCAACGCGAAAAGCCGCTCCCCCTGACGTCGGTGGGCCTCGTCCCAACTGGCACTCGTCACCCCGGCGGACTTCATGGCCCCCTGCACCCGCGTGCTCCGGAGGGTGGCCTCGTCGCGCCGCGCATGCGCACGGTTGATGACGTATCCGAAGGTGCCGACCGCGCGATCGAGGAGAATCCAGGGAAAATTGACCGCCTTGTACGGCCCAACCGAAACCGCCCCTCCACCCAACCGAAACCGCCGCCCGAACCCCGGCACGGTGACCTTGACCTCGGGCCGCCGAAGACCGAGCACGAGCGCCCCTGCGGCACCCACCACCCCGCCCACCAACGCACCCGCCAGAAGGGTGTGACCCGCTGTCAGCACGTCCAGCCCGGCACCCGCCGCCGCCCCGCCAAAGGCGCCTGCCGCCACGAGTTGGCGTTGGTCCAAACCGAACAATCGCCACGTGTCCACACCAAACAGGTCCGCATCAAAGACCGGCCCCTGCGCGTCGTCGGCCTTCACCCGGTTGTGGCGGAAAAGCCGGATGATCGCCCGGTGCGCCCCGATCTCGCGGGCACGCACCGCCTCGATGAACCGCGCCCTCAGTTCCTCGCCCAGTTCCTCGCGGCGTGACGGCCCCCGGGCGTCCATCCCGGCGACCTCCCGATGTGCGAGGGCGTCCGCCAGAAGTTCGACGATGATCTCGGCACACTCGGAGATGCGCGTCGCCTGCTCCTCGCGCAGAAGCGCGATGGCACGGTTCAGCTTCGGTTTCCAATCCCGCTCGATGGCGGCCAGTGTCTCCAGCAATTCCACCCGATCCGCGAAGGTGGCCCGGTGCGCGTCGAATTCGCGCACCGCGTTGAAGTGCAGATCAAGCCGGCGCCGCCACTCCTGCACATGATCATCGACGCCAGTCCGCTGGATCACCGCCACCCGTGGCTGCCCCGTGAGCCGCAGGACCTCCATCTCCGCGGCATGCAGCTCAAGCAGCGGCTCGGATCCGTCGACGACGTAGATGATCCCCGCGCCGTCGACGACCGGTTGCAGAAGCCGGCACTCCGCCTCGAACGCGGAGTCGGACCGATGGCGCTCGATGAACTCGCGATAAACCGCCAGCGGTTCCTTGGCCCGGGCCGCGGGTGCCAGTTCGGCCAGTGCCTCGAATGCGTTCTGGAAGCCAGGTGTGTCGTGGAAAACAACGAGGTCCCGCAGCTCGAAGCGCTGGCATTCCACGGTCTCCCCGGGCATCGCGCTCACGCGTACCTGGTCATCCTCGGAAAGCGTCGATACCACGGACGATTTGCCGTGGTTCACGGCGCCCACGATGGCGAAGGACGGGGTCGGCACGCTCACGGTCCGCTCCACTTCTCGAGGCCGAGTCGCAGCCGGTGGATGGCCTGAAAGTTCCGCCAGTGCTGCCAGTCGGCGTCCTCGACGGCGGCGAAGTCAGGGCCGTCTCCACGCCCGACCAGGAGCAGGACGACTTCGGCTCCGGAACCCGCCGCCTCGGTCACCCTCTCCAGGAAAAGCGCCATCGCCCGGATCGGCGACCGGCGAGCCCGCGCCACGACCACCACCCGCCTCCTCTCGCCGCCAGTGGCCGCCAGGGCCGCGAGTGCTTCCCCGTTGCCGCTCGGGTGATCGATCCTCGCGGGCAGACTCCGGGCCAGCATCCACCCGAACGCCCGACCGACGTACGCGCCCAGCGGCCCGGGCGGCAGGTCGAGGTCGGTGGCGACCAAGGCGATGCACTCGCCACCACGCCGGGCGTCCGCCTCGGGGGCGACCGGGAGATCGGGAATCTCCAGGGCGGCCGTCCCGCCCTGCGCCCGTACCAGCGGACCCGTCAGCCGGCGGAGCAGTGTGTTGCAGCCCTCATGGTCGAACGCGACGCCGCGCAATCCACGCCGCAGGGCGAAGCCGGCCAGGCCGAGCAGGGCGGCGCGCGCCAGAAGGCCATAGACCGCCACGGTGCCGGCGAGGAAGGGCCACCAGGAAGCCAGGGCGGCGCGGTCCAGCGGGCCCATGCCGTCGCTGTAGGAGAACCGGCTGCCAACAATTTGCTCGAGGCTCGGGTGCGCTTCCGGACCCAGCCACCCCCACGGCAGCGAGATCACGACCACGACCCGATGCACCGCCTCCGGACTGAGCCGGAGGGTCGACTGCCAGCCGAACGCCAGATCCGTCGCGGTCACATGGGCGAACAGCATCGCGAGAATCCCGAGGTTGAACGCCACGGCAAAGAGTTGGGTCACGACGAGGAACGGCCAGACCGCCAGCGAGCCGTAGAGCTCCCGCTTCCGCTCGAGCACGCCCAGACCGGCGCGAAGCGCCTCGCGTTGTTCCCCGGGCAGCCGCCGCGAACCCGCGCTGCACAACCAAACCAGCCCCGAGATCAGCCGCCGAACAGGATGCACTCCCTGGAACAGCGAGGTCGTCGCCCGCACGCCGGCAAAAGCGGCAGCGACCGCGAGCAAGCCCAACTGGACGCCGACGGTCACCGCGAGGAACCAGGTGACGTTGACCGGTTCGGCACCCCGGTAGTGCAAGAGACCAGCCGTGACGCTGCCGCCCACGAACACCCCCAGCACCGCACTCAGCACGCCGAGCATTCGCCACCCGGCGGCGATCCCCTGCCCCGGCAGCGTCCCCACATGCTCCTCCCGTCGAGCTTCCAGCCACGCCTTGAAAATCAACCGCCGCCCGCCCGGGTCCGCCGGGCACGGCGGCCCGGGTGATGCCGCGGTCAACTTCTCCCGCCAACGTCCACCACCAACCCCAGGCTCCTCCCCGAGCAGAACCTCGATGTCGATCAAGTCCGCGATCGACCATGTGGGAGGGCGGCGCACGCCCGTTGAGTAAGCGTCGCGCCCCGGGTTGTCATCCAGATTCCCCACCTCAGTTCGCCAGAGGCTGACTGCTGCGAAGATACGCGAAGAAGTCCCGCACCTGCTGGTCGTCCAAGCCGTCCAGCAGCCCCTCGGGCATGAGCGACATGCCCGCCGCCCGCAACTCGGCGATCTCCGGCCGCGGCAGCACCACGTCCTGCCCATCCAACCCGCGCAACACCACTCTCGCGTCGTCCTGCCGCACGATGAATCCGCTGAGCGAACGCTCGTCCTTCGTCTCCACCAGGAAGTTCTCGTACCCCTCCCTGATCTCCGCGCTCGGATTCACCAGGTTCAGCAGGAGCGTATCGAGGTCGTCCCGGCGGTAGGGCGTGAGGTCGGGACCGACCGCCCCGCCCACCGCAAACAACCGGTGGCAGT
>JBBQML010000638.1:0-3594 GCA_038328885.1 Verrucomicrobiota bacterium
GAATGTGGGACGAGCCGCCGCGCGGGACGTATTCCTCCGGGGGTGATCTCCGTGGTGGGGTTGCTGCGGAGCGGCCCGAGGGATCGGGCTGGCCGGGGCTTCTCCGGCAGGGGGCAATCCTCCTCTTCGGAGTGCTATTGCCGCTATTTGCCCTGGGTTTCGAGCTCTGGACGCGTGCTTGCGCACAGGAGTTCTTCGATCCGGTCCCCACCGGGTGGCACATCGCGCTGGTCGCGCTGGTGCCGGTCGCGAACGCCCTGGCGTTGGTGCGTTGGAGCGGGGTGGGGGGGCGGACGCATCGCCTGCGGTGGCTGCTGAACAGCGCTGCCCTGGGGGTGGGCCTGGCGTATGCCGCGTTCTTCGGACCGCTGACTCCGTTCGCCGTGCTTGGTGTGCTATTCGGTCTGGGACTCCTGCCGTTGGCTCCCCTGCTGGGTTTCATCAGCAGTCTGAGCCTTCGTCGGCGTCTGGCTCGCGAAGTGCCCACGCTTGGGTTGGCCCTCCGCCGCGAGGGGTGGGTGGCGTTTCTGGTCCCGTTGGTCGTGCTGGGACTCCTCGCGGGTTCGTCGCTGTTGAACCGCCACTTCACCGGCGTCGCCACCGGTGAGGACGCGGCGCGGGCGGACGCGGCGGTGCGGTGGTTGCGCGCGTGGGGCGATCATGACCTGCTCCTGCGCGACTCGTACGGCTACCGTCGCGGGTTGTGGGACGAGTTTCTTCCGGCCCGCCCCCCGGAGGAGGAGGCGCGACAGTTGTACTTCCGGGTCACGGGTCAGCCCTTCAACGCCGTGCCCCCGCCGAAGTCCGCGCGCAGCCGCCAGAACCGGGGATTCTTCCGCGAGTTCGAGGTGGGTGGGGTCGAGTGGGATTCGGGGCTGGGCGGAGAGGCCGTGGCGGGTCGGGTTCGCGGGCTATCGCTGGTCGCGTCCCGTCTGGACGCGACGACCGACGCGACGGCCGCCTGGAGCTACACGGAATGGACCCTGGAGTTTCGCAACGACCATGACAGGTCGGCGCGCGAGGCACGGGCCCAAATCCAACTGCCTCCGGGTGGCGTTGTGTCCCGGCTGACCCTTTGGGTGAACGGAGAGGAACGGGAGGCGGCTTTTGCCGGACGGAGCCAGGTAAGGGAGGCCTATCAGAAGGTGGCGGTGCAGCAGCGGCGCGATCCCGTGCTGGTGACCACCTGCGGTCCGGACCGCGTCCTGATGCAGTGCTTCCCGGTGCCGCCGAGCGGTGGGACCATGAAGGTCCGCCTCGGCATCACCGCCCCGCTCAGCCTCGTTGGCGCCGACCAGGCCGCATTGGTCTGGCCCAGTTTCCTTGAGCGCAACTTCGGCCTGGCTCGCTCCTTCGTGCATGGGGTTTGGCTCGACGTTCCCGGGGCACCGGTGCGCCCGGTCGAGGGTTTGGCGACGTCGACGGATGCCCAGGGTCGGGTGGGTTTGCATGGCGACTGGGTGGACAGCCGCCTGGGTGACCCGCAACGCGCCGTGATGCTCCGCCGGGATCCCGCGGTCGCGACGGTGTGGGCGCCGGACGCTCACGCCGACGGGCCGGCCTTCGTGCGGCAACGGATCGTCCCCGTGAAGGCCACCACTCCGGGCCGATTGGCGTTGGTCATTGATGCCTCGCGCGGCATGGAAGGCGTCATCGCCGAGGTTGCGGAGGTACTCGAGTCCGCCGAGACCCCGGCCGACTGGGCCGTCTTCGTGGCCCGGGATGGCGTGGTGCGATTGCCCGCCGACGGCGGGGTTGCCGGCGTGGTGGCAGCGTTGCGGGCTCTGAAAGCCGAGGGAGGGCACGACGCGATTCCCGCCCTGGTCCAGGCGTGGGAGTGGGCGGCCGTGGACAGCGGTGGTGCGGTGGTCTGGGTGCATGGACCTCAGCCGGTCCTGCTCGGCTCGCCGGAGTCCGTGCGGCAGCGTCTCCAGTGGAGCCGGTGGGAGGGTGCGCCCCAGCTCCTGGATTTCGCCAGCCGGCCGGGTCCGAACCGCGTGAGTGAGAAGCTCGACGGGTTGCATGGACTGGTGTTGGTCCCTCGGTTGGACACCGTCCGGGTCGATTTCGCCCGCCTCCTGGCGCAACGGAGCGGGCGGGAACCGGGTTGGGCGATAGTGCGTGAGCACGCCGACGGTGACGCGGTGGCCACGGAATCCGGTGGCCCGGGGTCGACGCATCTCACCCGCCTGTGGGCGCTCGGCGAAGTGAGGCGGCTGACACGGGGACGGAAGGTGGAGGCTGCAATCGCCCTGGCCGCGCGGCACCAACTGGTCACTCCGGTCAGCGGGGCGGTGGTGCTGGAGACCCAGCAGCAATACGTCCAGGCGGGGTTGCAGCCCGTCGATCCGGCGACCGTGCCGATGGTGCCCGAACCCGGCCCGGTCCCGCTGTTGGTCCTCGGTGCGCTGGCACTCTGGTTCCGGCGGCGGGTGCGGAAGCCCGTCTCTCCCGGTTGGCCGGTGGCCGACCGTCCCCATTCTCAGCGAAATCGAGCAGGCGTTTGACCGTCGCCTCGGGGCTGGTGCCAACTGCGCCGACGCCACGTCTCCCGCCGCGGTCGGGCCGGTGTTCGGGCGGATCTCGCGGGTCGCGGGTCGCAGGTGAGGTCAGGGGGCTCGGGTGATCTCCAGGGTGCCGTCGTGTAGTTCAAACTTGGACTGCTCGTTGCCCGGGGTGAACACCCGGAGCGGGCGACTGGGTTGGCCGTGGACCACGAGTCGGATCCGCCTGGGCTCCGCGGTGACGTCGAGGGTGACGTCGTGGAGGCGGATGCCGCGGACGGTGAGGGACGGCCAGGCTTTGGGGAGACGCGGGGCGATCAGGCAGCCGTCGAGTCGCGGTCGGAACCCGAGGAAGCCGTAGAGGACCGTCTGGGGCACGAGCACGCTTTCGAAGAACTCGTGGTCGAGGCCGAGGCCGCCGGCGGTACCGCCGCCCTGCAGCGTGCCCCGGGTGGCGTCCGCGTAGTATTTCCGATAGCCACCGGCCTGCTGCACTTCCCCGAACCATGTGAGGATGCCCCGGAGGCGTTCCCAGGTGTCGTCGGGGCCGTTGACCTCGAGGCGCGCCATCAGGTCGTGGAACGAGAATCCCAGCACGGCGCCCCCGTCCTGGACCTGGCCGCCGAAGGCGATGCTCCCGGGGTCGGACCAGCCCCAGAAATACGTCTCCACGTTGCGCCGCGTGGTGGCCCGGGGTCCGAACCGCCAATGATAGATGTCGTCGCCGGTGGACGTGTCGCCGGCCACGATCCGCTCCCCGTCGATCCAGGTGCGGATGGACTTCGATTGTGTCTGGCCGGCAAAGCCGAAGTAGATCGCCTCGTTGTTCACGAAGGTGAACCCGTAGTCGAAGGCGTGACCGTCGGGGTCCCGCCAGCCGGCGAACCGGCCGGTTCCCGCAACCCAGAACCGCTGATTGCCGTGCTCCTGGATCGACTCAGCCAGCGCCAGGAGTTCCGCCGGTTCGAACTGGAGCGGGCCGGCAGGGAGGTTCCACTCGGGGTGGTGACCGATCTGGCGCTCGAGCGCGGCGAGGCGCCGGATGGCGTCGAAGTAGTAGATCGTCGCCAAGGCGTCCTCGCCCCCGAAC
>JBBQML010000639.1:0-3591 GCA_038328885.1 Verrucomicrobiota bacterium
GCCGCCGTCACCACCACCACCACCACCGCCACCGACTGGCCGACGTACCGCGGCGATGACGCCCGTTCCGGGGTCTCCCCGGACCCGTTGCCCGCCCAGGTCAGCGAGGCCTGGACCTGGCGTTCTCCCCACCGCCCCCAACCCGCCTGGCAGGGCGAGGCGAAATGGGATGGCTGGAACAAGGTCTACGACCTCAAGCCGAGACAGATCTTCGACCGCGCCTTCCACGCCGTGGTCGCCGGGGGCCGCGTCTTCTTCGGATCCTCGGCCGACGACAAGGTCTACTGCCTCGACGCCACTTCCGGTCGTGAGGTCTGGAGCTTTTTCACCGAAGGCCCCGTGCGCCTCGCCCCCAGCGTCGCCGGCAATCGCGTCTACTTCGGCTCCGACGACGGCTGTGTCTATTGCCTGGACGCCGCCTCCGGCAACCTGGTCTGGCGCCAGCGGGCGGTGGATTCGGACCGGCGCCTGCCCGGGAACGGCCGCGTGATCTCGAACTGGCCCGTCCGCACGTCGGTCATCGTCCGCGATGGCCTCGCCTATGCGACCGCCGGAATGTTCCCGTCCGAGGGCGTGCATCTGGTCGCCCTCGATGCCGCGAACGGCTCCGTGCGATGGCGCCAGATCCAACGTGACCTGCCCGCCCAGGGCTACCTCCTGGCCTCGGCCTCACGCCTCTACGTTCCCGCCGGCCGCAACAACCCCGTCGTCTGCGACCTCGCCAACGGCCAGCGCCTCCGCGTCGTGGAGGGCGCGGGTGGAACTTACGCGCTCCTCACCGGGGATCTCCTGGTCTTCGGCCCCGGCAAGACCGGCCAACTCGGAGCCGTCGAGGAGGATCAGTCCGATCAGCTCGCCACCTTCCAGGGCAACCACCTCATCGTCACCCCCAACCGCTCGTTCCTCCACTCCGACACCGGCCTGTCCGCGCTGGACCGCGAACGCTACCTGGAACTGGCCCGGCGGCGGAAATCGCTCGGCAACCAGCAGGGCAAGCTCACCAAGCAGTTGCGTGACCTCGCCAAGAAGCCCGGCACCACGGCCGAGCAGGCGCGTATCAAGCAGCAGCTCGGCGAACTCGGCCGCGCCATCGATGACGCCACCGCGGGCATGGAGAATTGCGTCCTCTGGCGCACCGACTGCGGGCATCCCCTGGAGTTGATCTTGGCCGGCGACGCCCTGGTCGCGGGGGGCGCCGGCGAGGTGGCCGCCATCGAAACCCTCACCGGCGCCACTCGTTGGAGGCATAGGGTCCAGGGGAACGCCTACGGCCTCGCTGCCACCGGGGGCAGTCTCCTGGTCAGCACGGATGAAGGCACCCTCCACTGCCTGCGTTCCGGGACGCAGGCCGCGCTCCCCACCCCGATCAACCCGCCGCCCCCCTCCCTCCGCCCCGACCTCGGTGCCGGACTGCTCAGCCGCTGGACGTTCACCTCCGACCGCATGCAGGGCGCCTCGCTCAAAGCCTGGATCGGCGGGCCGGACATCTCCCCCTCGGGCAGCTACCGGTTCGCTGACGACCCTGCCCCAGGCCGCCTGGAGTTGCCTGGCACGGACGAGCGCCTGCTGGTGGCAAGCTCGCCCGCCAAGGCCAACCTGCCCCGGCAGGAGTTCACCGTGGAAGCGTGGGTCCGCGTCGATCACCCCCAACCCCGCGCCGGGATCTTCAGTGCCGCCCAGGACGATCCCGATCAGGCGCTCGGCCGGGGCCTGTTGCTCGGTGTCCGCGAGGACCGCTTCTTCCTGGCACTCGCCACCACCAATACGCCCTGCCTCACCTTCGTCACCGCGGCCACCCCGTTCCAGGCCCGCCGCTGGCACCACGTGGTGGGAACCTACGACGGCCGGCTCCAACGCCTGTTCGTCGACGGCGCCCCCTCCGGCGAAAGCAGCCTCGCCACCGGGCCCATCTGGTACCCCGACAACGCCCCGGTCGTGGTGGGCGCTTTCCAGGACCAGGACGAACACCACCGCCTGCAGGGAGCCCTGCATGAAATCCGCATCTACCAGCGCGCCCTGGGTCCCCAGGAAATCCTCGCCCACCACGCGTCCATGGCCGCCTCCTTCCCCGCCCCCGCCCCGGAGTCGCTGCTGGTCAGGCCGGCCTACGGGCCGTTCATCGACTGGGTCGACCGCACCCGCGCCGTGGTTTCCTGGGATACCGACGAACCCATGCCGTCGGTGCTGGAGTTGACCGCCCCCGGTTCGGGCGCCCGGCGCTTCGCAAGCCCTTCCGCCACGCGTCGGCACACCGTTGAACTCACCGATCTGGCGCGCGACACCGAGCACACGATCCGCCTGGTCGCCCCCGCCCAGGGCGAACGGCCGGTCCACAGCCGGCGCTATGGCTTCGACACATCGTTCTATTACGCCCCGATCCCAGCTCCCGCGCCGGCCCGGGAGATCGCCGCGGCCGAGCCCGCCTACGAGGACCTGGCCCGCGACCTCATCGCCCAGGCGGGAGTCCGTCAGGGCTGGGCCGTGGTCCTCGGGGCGCAGGACGGGCGGCTGGCTCTCGAGTTGATCCGCCAGACCGCTCTCAAGGTCCTGATCCTTGAGCGCGATGCCCTGCGGGCCGCCGCCACCCGCCGCCTCCTGGATGCCGCCGGCGTCCACGGCGTCCGCGCCAGCGTCCACCACCTCACCAACGACGTCCTCCCGCACGGGACCTTCCTCGCCAACCTGGTGGTGTCCGAATCCGCCCTGCACACCGGCCAGCCACCCCCGTGGCCCGCCCAGGAGGTCCACCGTCTCCTCCGCCCGGCCGGCGGCGTCGCTCTCCTCGGCAGCCCGGCCCGACGCCCCGGATCCGGGTCCAGCCCCGGGACTGGAGTCTCCCCGGACCTGTCCGCCTGGACCGAGTGGCTCCGCGGCAGCGAGCTCGCGTCCGCCCGGCTCCACACCGATCCCACCCGCGGCACTTGGTGGCGCTTCGAATGCCCGCGCCTGGCCGGCGCCGGCGAGTGGTCGCACCAGTACGGCAGCGCCGACAACACCTCCACCAGCCTCGACGAACTCGTGAAAGGCGAATTGCAGGTCTCATGGTGGGGCGACCCCGGCCCGCGACCCATGCCCGACCGCGGCCCACGCAACCCGGCCCCGCTCAGTGTCAACGGACGCCTGTTCATCCAGGGCGACCGCATCCTGTTTGGCCTCGATGCCTACAACGGAAGCGTCCTCTGGACCGTCGCTGCACCCGAGGTGCGCCGCTCCAACCTCCCCCGCGACTGCAGCAACATGACCGCCGCCGACGATAGCCTCTATGTGGCCCACGGCCGCTACTGCCTCGCTTTCGATGGCCAGACCGGTGCGCGCCGGCAGCGCTTCGCCGTACCCACCGGCCCTGCCGAATCACCACCTGCCGATTGGGGATACCTGGCCACGGTCGAAGAGATGCTGGTCGGAAGCCGGGTGAAACGTGAGTCACGTTACCTTGGAGACGATGGTGAATGGTTCGAGGACGACCACGTCGACCAGATCAGCCGCGTCACCAGCGAGTCCCTGTTCGGGTTGATCCGCGCCGACGGCTCGCCGAGTTGGACCTACCGCGGCGGAGCGATCCTGAACTCCACCATCACCATCGGCGACGGG
>JBBQML010000640.1:0-3570 GCA_038328885.1 Verrucomicrobiota bacterium
GCCCAAATCGTCCCCGAAACTCACTCCCTCGGGAGTGAGTGGTTGAGTCCGGCTCTGTGATGTTTCGTCTCGTCTCTCCGAGCCCCTCGGTTCCGGAGCGGCCCCGGGCGCAAGTCACCAGTCGTTCGGCCCGTCACCGCCCAACGCTGACTGGCCACCGCTGGAAACAAAAAACCCCGCTTACCGTTGGGCAAGCAGGGTTTGAAAATCGGGGTTTTCTCTTCCTGCTAGGCGCCCGCCTCCTTTCGGCTCATGGAGAATACCGGCTGGGCATTCACCTGGCGGGCTTGGAGATGTTTGGCGGCGGCGGTTCGCACCCAAGATACCGGAGAAGGACTCGACTGGCGGTCACACCAAGGGCGGTCACACCAAGGGCGGTCACACCAAGTATTGGCGAGAACCACGCCGCCGAAGCACCGGCCACCCTGCCGGGTGGCGGTCGTCGCGGGAGAGATTTTAGTGAGACCGATCATCTGCATCGAACGCGACGGACTTGTAAATGGGAGTGACTCGTCGGGTCAACGGAATACTCCTGGAAAATGCCGCCAACGCTACCACGGCCCGGCTCCCGCACGCCGCTTCATGATTTCCTTCCAGGTGGTGAGAATGATGCCGCTCTCCTCGAGGGTCCGGCGCACCTCCCTCGAGGTCAGGGCCCGCGTGTCGGCGAGGCGCGAGGCGCTCGAACCCGTGACCCGGGGAAAGTCATCGGTGGGAACCGAGGCGTGGAACAGGATCTCGGTCAGGCCGGGCTGCAGGGAGCGCAGCAGCGCGACCAGGCGCTCGGTCTTCTCCTCCGGCGGCCAGCCGTAGGTCCCGGTATGCAGGTCATCCAACACGGGCAGGCCTGCGTTCCATACCTTCATGACGAGCGGTCGGAGCGCGGCCACCGCTTCCGGGTTCTCCGCCCGCGCGTGGGTCATGTGCCCACCCACCGCCAGCACCGGAATCCGCTTTTCGATCCCGATGCGGAGGTAGCTTTCGAAGAAATCCGCCCGCGCAAACAACGTTCCCATGTGCGAATCGAGGTGCGTGATCGGGAGCCCCAGGGTCTCCGCCCGGTCGATCTGAGCCCGGATTTCGCGTTCGATCTCGTCCGGCGCCGCCCGCGCCACCACCGCCGCCACGCTCCGGGGCAGGCAGCCCTGGGGATCCGTCAAACCGGGAACCGCCGACTTCCCGGCCACGGGCCCCCAGCGGTATGGCTCCCACTCGGACGTCAAAGTGAGATGCAGCCCGGCGTCGACCTCGGGATGTTCCCGGACATAGCGTGCGATCTCGGGCACCCACGGGCAGGGCATCATGATCGCGAAGGAGGTCGCGACGCCCTGCTCGAGGGCGGCGATCACGCCGCGATTCGAGGCGTGATGCATCCCGGCGTCGTCAATATGGAGGATCACGACGACATCGCGCGCCTTCCAACCGAGCCGCTCCGCGAAGGTCGGATCCGCAGCCGCGGCACGGGGGACCAGGGCGGCCAGGCCGAGGAGCGGGAGGAGGGCGGCAACGCGGCCGAGGGGGATGGCAGAGAGGGCTTTGATCATAAGGGGAGGAGGGTGGGATCCGCGTTCGGTCAGATGCGCAGGAAGATCCTCCGCTGGTGGAACCAGAACAAGATCAGCCAGAAGGTCCCCAGGACCAGGCCCCCCGGCACCAGCGGCGCATAGGCGGAGCCCAGCACGCTGGCGTAGTCGGCACACAGATGGGTCTTGAAGGTGCTCACCAGGAAGCTCTCCCAGAGATGCGCGATGCAGTAGGCCGCGATCGAGTTCATCCCGATGACCACCAGCGGGAAGGCGTATCCCCTCCACCCCTGGACATCGATCACGCCGTAGAACCCGGCGAGCAACAGAAAGCACCAACTGGCCCCGAGGTGCAGCACCTCCGCCATCATCAGGAAAATCACGAACCCGCGATGCGCGTCGATCGAGGTCAAACGCCCCGGGCCGGACTTTGCCACGGAACTCGGGCTCGGGGGAGGTGTGGGATCCTTCATGGCCGTCAGCCGTCTCAGACTGCCCGCTGCCCCGCGGCCGGGGCAAATTGCAAACGCACCCCTCCCGCGCCGGCCGTGCATCCCCAGGTTGTCGGTGCGGTGGACCGTACCAAAGCGGCGGCGCGCATTGCTTCCCGCCGCACTCCAGGAGGAGCGGCGCGCCTTGGAGTGCGCCGAGGAGCCCGGCGAGGCGGCGCTTTGGTATCCGGTCACCCACCACTTCTGGATGCACCGCCCCGCCGGGGCGGGGTCGCCCCTTCCGGCGATCGGGGGAAGCCTACCCCCGGCAAAAACCCCACCTCATCATGCCCATCAGCCCATCAGAATTCCACGTACTAATCCATTGCATCGGCCCCGTGCCTTGGGTAGGACACCCATCCAGCCTGAATCCTCCCCCACAGACGCATTCCCGTGGCGTGATCCACGCCCGGCAACCCCCGGTCCAGCGATGCTGGCCCGTGGTCGGAGTCGGTCGTGGGTCCAGCTTGGTCCCCGTCGGATCCGTGCTTGCAGGCAAAGGGCGGGCTCGGGCGCAGCGTCAACAACAACCCAACTCGAGAGACTCAAACATGGGCAATCCATACTCACACCGGCCGCCTCGCGGGCTGCTGACGGCGACCGCCCTCGCGGCGTCGGTCGGCCTCCTGGCGGTCAATGCGTTCGCCGCAGGCGTCCCGGCGATCGAGACCAAGGACAAGGTATCCGGTCGCGTCGGCACCTTCAAAGGCGGCTCGCTGTTCACCCCCGGGGGCGGCGGGCACAGCGGCGCTGCGACCGACTACGCGGCGGATTTCAGCGCCACCAGCACCGGCCCGGTGTACGTGAGCGACGGCACCTTCCTGAACGACACCACCCAGGCCGACGAACTCACGGTTTCCTTCTGGCAGAAACGGTACGATGTCTCCGATGGCTCGTCGTTCTGGCTCAACTCCACCGCCAGCATCGAAGGCAACCGCGGCTTCCAGGCCCATGTCCCCTGGAGCAACGCCAACATCTACTTCGACACCTCCGGTTGCTGCGGTGCCGACACCCAGCGCATCAACGCGGGGATCGACACCTTCGGCGAGTACACCGGTGACCCGGTCTGGTGGCAGGACTGGCACCATTTTGTCTTCTCCAGGAAGGGCGAGAACAAGCAGGTCTGGATCGACGGCACGCTATTCCTCGAAGGCGTCAACACCGCGCCCCTGCCCACCGACTTCACCGATCTCGGAATCGGCGGCCAGGCGGGAATCGGCGGCGCCACCGTGGCGAACATGCTGCACGGCGTGCTCGACGACTTCGCGATCTACGGCACCGCGCTGAGCCAGGCCTCGATCGCCCAACTGGTCGCCGGCGCCGCGCCCACCGCCCTCCCGGCTACCGACAAACTGGTCGCCTACTGGGATTTCAACGACCTCCCCGCCGCCGGCATGTTCGTCTCGGTCTCGCCCACGCCCGACACCACCGGCGCGGCCCCGGATGGGATCAAGGTCGTGCATATCGATGGCGCGGAGGCCTGGACCCAGGCGAACGTGACGCTGACGGTGGACGGCGTGGCAGCTCCCGTGACCGTCGTGAAGGACGGCACCAGG
>JBBQML010000641.1:0-3569 GCA_038328885.1 Verrucomicrobiota bacterium
CGATTCCCTTGGGAGTACGGTCCGGTTCGAGTTCCCCGATAAGACTCGCCCTGCCCAGCCGATACGCTCGTTCGAGGCGTACGCCATCTTCTCCATGGGCCAGCCGCGAGGCGCCTCATCCTTCAACCTCGCTTTCAACCATTGCCCTCCCGATCGATGGGGTTCCGAAACAATATCCCGTCCCGATCCGCAGGCGGGCCTGATCGTCGCCGCCTCGACCTCTGAATCCGGGACTTCGACCACGATCCAGGGGTCCTGGCAGGGCGTCCGCGTTGGCACGCCGGTCACGGTGCCCGGCAACATGCTGTCCCTCTCCGTCGTCATCGATTCCCAAGGGCGTCTCACCATCACGGTCTGGAGCTCTGTAGGCATGACGAACGTCGTCGACAACGCGCCGATCTCCTGGACCTCGCGCGCGGACTGGCGGTTCGGGTTCCAAGGCAGGCCGGTAGACGGGATCAATTTTGTCAGCGTTGAGAACGTCCGCATCGTGGCGGATACCGGGCCGTACGTGACGTCCGCGGTCCCGAACCGCGCGACGTTTCAGGACTTCCCCGATGCGTTCGACCTCGATTTCGACACGCTGGAGGGCCGTCCCGAGGGCGTCACGGTCACCGCCACATCCTCCAACCCTGCGGTGATCGACCCGACCAACCTCGTCATCACCGCCACGTCCCCGACCCGTCGACACGTCGCCTTGGTCCCCAAGCCCGGCGCTTACGGCGAAACGACCCTCACGCTCCGGCTCGATCCCGGCGCCGGCGGCCCCGTGACGACCACGAACTACGCCCATTTGGTCGCGAAGAACATCCCACCGTCTCTGCAAGGTGTCCCGCCCATCACCCAGCCTCAGGGCTTCACGCGGGTCCAGACGCTTCAAATGGGCAGCGCCCACTGGCCGATCAACCGGCTCATCATGAGCATCGACAGCTTTCCAACGAACCTCATCGATCCGAGGACCGTTTTCCTCATGCCCATCGACGGGACCGCGAGCCTGCTGAACCTCGTCTTCACTCCGCGCCCGGATGCTACCGGCACGGGTGAGATCGTCGTCCGCGCCACCGATCCCTCGAACGACTCGTCGACCATCCGAATCGCCGTCACCACCGTTACCGGGAACCAGTCCCCGACCGTGATCGGCGCGGGCACCGCGATCTCGTTCAACACGACCGCCAGCTTCCGCCAATACGCCGTCGAATGGGGCACCTCGCCCGGCACCGGTCTCGGTGCGACCGCCACGGTCGAGGCGTGGGTTTATCCCATCGAACTGGCCGACGACACGTTCAACTTCGTCGCGCATGTCGGCCAGCCCGGCCGCACCCAGGGATTCGTCCTCGCGCTCCAGGGCGACGGCAGCCCTTCGTTCGCCAACTATTTCAACGACTTCGTCCCGACCAATGCCACTCGCAAGGTGACGCTGAATCAGTGGCACCACCTCGCTGCCGTGCTCTCCGGGCAGTCCGTCGCCCTCTACGTCGACGGCCAACTCTCTGCCTCGGGCACCCTCCCCGCCCCGGCGGGCATCATCGCGGGCCCGATCTACCTCGGCCACGAGCCCCTTGGTGGTGCAGACCGCCGCCTCACCGGGCATCTCGACGAGGTCCGCATCTGGAATGTCGCCCGCTCGGACATCGAGATCGCCGCCAACTTCCAGAAGGCGGTCCGTCCCGACGCGCCCGGCCTGCTCCGCTACTTCCTGTTCGACGAGGGCTTCGTGCACTTCGACGGCGGACCGGGCGGAACTCCGGGATCGGCCAGTTACGTGGCGGCCAGGCTCGCCGACTCCAGCATCAACCAGCGTCCGCTCATCGCCGCGGTGTTCCCCTCCTATGTTCCCGGCGTGCCGCTGGCCATGGCGGTCGACGTCGAACAGAACCAGGCGTCCACGTTAGGGCTGGCGAGCGTCGTCACCGGCACCAACGCCTGGGGCTCCGCCGGCGTCGTGCGCGAGATCTTCTTCGGCCCGTCCAGCACCGCCCTGGGAAGCGGCCTCGGAAGCAGCCCCGGCTGGCCCGCGTCACCCATCGCGCCCACCGCCAACGGCGTCGGTGTCGAGGTCGCGCCCGGCGGACCGAACGCCTACGGACAGCGGATCCGCGGTTACCTCGTCGCGCCCGAGTCCGGCTCGTACACCTTCGCCATCGCCAGCGCCCACGAAGGCCAGCTCTTCCTCAGCTCCGACGACTCGACCGCCAACCTCCGCCAGATCGCCTACTCTCCCGCGACCGGCATCAGCTTCCGGCAGTTCGACGCCCAACCCGCGCTCCAGTCCGCCCAGGTGTCCCTGGTCGCCGGTCGCCGTTACTACTTCGAGGTCCGGCATCAGGCCGGCCCCTCCGGCAGCGGCAATCCGCATCTCTCGGTCCAGTGGACCCTTCCCAACAGCACCGTCGAATCCCCCATTCCCGCCTACCGCCTCCAGCCGGTCGGCACGCCGCCAGCGTCCCCATTCACCGCTACCGCCCAGCTCCAGCCAGCCTGGGGAACCCTCACGATGGGCACCGACTCCGCCACCTACCGGCCCCTCGACAACTACTTCGGCTCCGACGCCATCGCGTTTCAGATCCGCAACGGTGACTTCGTGATGCCGGCGGCCGTCGTACAACTCCAGGTCCTCAACCGAAATCCCCGGCCCGTCGCCGGATCCGGGAACGCCATCGCGCTCGATGGCACCGCGGGCGGCATCGAGCGAGTCCCCGGTTTCGACCTCAACGGCCGCTCTTTCACCGTCGAGGTCTGGGCCCGCCGCGCCAACGCCACTCCGGGCCTCCAGGCGCTGTTCAGCTTCCTGCCCGATCCGTCCACCAACCGCCCGCACGCGACCTTCGGCTGGTTCGGCAGCGGCCAGGTCGGACTTCAGATGACCGCCACCCTCCCCGATGCCGAGCTGCTGTCGTCCACCACCTAACTCGACCAGGAATGGCACCATTGGGCCGCCGTGTTCGACGCGACGACGGGCCGGCGCGAACTCTTTCGCGACGGCATCAGCCTCGGGATGACGGTCTCCACCAACGTCGCCATCGGTGCCGGCAGCCTGTACCTCGGTTCTCTCGGAGGCACCAGCGGCTTCTTCACGGGCAGCCTCGACGAGTTCCGGCTCTGGTCCCGTGCGCGTTCCCGCGACGAGATTCTCGCCTCGATGAACACGCCGCTCGTCGGCAACGAGAGCGACCTGCATGTCTACTACCGATTCGACGAAGGCAACGGCCTCGCCGCCCGCGACTCAAGCACGCCCAAACCCCGCGGCGCCCGCCTCGACGGCACGCTCGTCAATCCTGTCCATTGGACGAACGCCCCCGGGTTCCTCGCCCGGGTCGCCGTGCCTCGCAACAGTCCGGGCCAAAAGATCTTCCTCCCGGCTTTTTCCTTCGGCGACCAACCCGTGACCTATCAGATCACCGGACAACCCGGGAATGGGAACTGGACGCCCGATCCACTCCAGCCCGGCCTCTACACCTACACCCCGCAGCGCGGGTTCTACGGCACCGACACCGTCCGCTACACGGTCACCGCCGGGCGGCCTCACCTCCACCGAGGCGTCCCTCGCCATCGACGTCGAGTTCCTCCAA
>JBBQML010000642.1:0-3567 GCA_038328885.1 Verrucomicrobiota bacterium
GGGATCGACGCGAAGACCGGGTTGCCCGTGTACAGCCTCTATGGCGAAACCCGCCAGCCGACGGCGGCGCAACTCGCCGGGCTGGACGCGCTGGTCTTCGACATCCAGGACATCGGCTGCCGCTTCTACACGTACATCTCCACGATGGGCCTCTCCCTCGAGGCCGCGGCGAGGCACGGGCTCCGCTTCTTCGTCCTCGACCGCGTCAACCCCATCAATGGTCGGTCGGTGGAAGGCCCGGTCTTCACCGGGACCACGAACCACTTCGTGGCCTTCCACGCACTCCCGCTGCGGCACGGGATGACGGTGGGTGAACTGGCACGGATGTTCAACGCCGAGCGCGGGTACAACGCGAACCTGACCGTGATCCCCCTCGAGGGTTGGCAGCGTGAGCGGTGGTTCGACGAGACCGGGCTCCCGTGGATCAACACCTCGCCCAACATGCGCAACCTGACCGAGGCGATCCTCTACCCTGGCGTTGGCCTGCTCGAAAGCGCGGTCAGCGTCGGGCGCGGAACGGACACCCCCTTCGAAGTCGTCGGAGCACCCTACGCCGACGACCGTCAACTGGCAGCGGAGCTCAACCGGGCTGGGTTGCCCGGGGTACGGTTCGTGCCGATCCGCTTCACCCCGAAGGCCAGCACGTTCAAGGACCGGGAATGCAGAGGGGTCTACCTGATGTTGACCGACCGCGAGGCGTGTCGGGTGGTGGACGTGGGCATCGTCCTGGCGGCGACCTTGCGGCGGCTGTATGGCGACCACTTCGACCTTGGCAAGCTTGGTCCGCTGCTCCGGCACCCACCAACCCTGGAAGCGATCAGGACGGGCAAGCCGTTGGCGGACATCAAAACGCTGTGGTCGACGGACGTTGGCGAGTTCATGGCGCGCCGCGCCGGGTTCCTCTTGTACTAACGATTGAAAATGCCCGTTGACGCATCGAAGCCGGCCGGCATACTCCCGGTCCCCTGGTTGCGGGGGTGTAGCTCAATTGGTTAGAGCGCTGCCCTGTCACGGCAGAGGTTACGGGTTCGAGCCCCGCCACTCCCGCCATTTTCCCCGCGTAAATCCACAAATCTTGGATTTCTCCTGACAAATTCCTGACAATTCTTGTCATGAACAGGTCGGGGTTCCCCCTCCCGATTCGGGTCGGCCAGACCCGATCGAGGATCTACGAAACGCCGTCCCGCGGCTGTCCCGCCTTCGCCGTGTGCTGGTACGAGGGCCCCACCCGCAAGCGGAAGGCCTTTGCAGACATCGCCGCCGCCAGGTTGGGCTGGGGCGTCTCGACGACCAGATGAAGATGGTTGGGCATCAGGCAGAGCGCGTGGACCTCCCAGCCGGTCCGATCGCCACACGCGCCGAGGGTCGCCAGGAACAAGGTGCGATCCTGATCATCCCTGAAGAGGGTCTTCCGGCGGT
Source organism: Verrucomicrobiota bacterium (assembly GCA_038328885.1). GTDB lineage: Bacteria > Verrucomicrobiota > Verrucomicrobiia > Limisphaerales > CAIMTB01 > CAIMTB01. Next base: position 1,420 of record JBBQML010000642.1, read on the forward strand.
CGCCCCGGTTCATGACGTGATAGATTGCGCCCTCCTCCCGGACACGATGCTTGCGAGCCATGCGCGCAGGTGACCCGGTCGCCAAAAACCACCAATAGTGAGAACTGACACCTATCCGCCATGAACTGCTGCGCCGCTGGAAGGCCACTTGACACTATGATATCCATCCGGTAATAGCGTCGCGCACTCCTGAGAAATGAAAAGATTACCTTTAGACGTGTTATCCATTTTCCGGACTTGGGTTCGGAACGGTGGCTCAGGCAAAGGGAGCGACTCAACCCTACAAACAGTCAGTGCATGAAGCGCAGGATGCCTGCTGGACGAGTGGCATGTCGGCGGCGAAGCCGATGCAAGGAGGACTGGGGGTGTGGCACGCCGCCCGGGCATGGCAGGCTTCTCCGAGGGCAGACACCTAGCCTGCAGGCCCCGTTCCCATCACAGGGCGTTGCGGGCAGGGCTGCCGCCGGGGGGGGGGGATTGGGTGGGTCGGGCCGGTTGTTTCGGGTCGGATATCCCGTTCGGAAGTCTGACAAGACACGAGCCATTCGGTTCCATGAAGCTGCTTTTCTCTTTTCAGAGATACTCGAAAGTTACCGAGGCGGTGAGGCTGCAAGTGGTTTTGTCGCGAATACAGGCCGGGACACGGAGAACCGGTTTCCGCCTGGGGCCCCAGTCGCCTCCGCTCCCTGGAGAGCGAAACGCTGGCGGTGGCCTCGCAGGGTCGGCAAGGATGGCGGTGTTCGGGAAGAATGTTCTGGCCATGCTGGGATTGGCGGCGGGCGCCCTTGCCCTGGGTCTAACGGTGTCGGCGGCCGAATCCGGAATCCCCGCGGAGGTAATCCGCGTGGTCGAGGATGGGATCGAACCGGGATCGGTCATCGTGCACCGCGTTGCACCGACGATGACGGTGTCCGAGGGCAAGATCCAGGCACTGGCCAAGAGCCGGCCGGAGGAATTGCTGCGTCACCTGGTCCAGACCACCAACACGATTCGTATACTCACCCGGGCGTCGGGCGTGAGTCTGGTGGAGCAGTCCCTGGCCGGCCTCCGCACGAACGGGCCGTCCGTCGTGATTCGCTACGGATGGACGCCGCACTTCATCTGGAAGCACACCGAGGGTGAGTCCATGCCCTGGGTGATTCCGGTGGCGGAGATCCCGGCGTCGGAGGACCCCTTCGTGAAAGCCATTGCGGAGAGCATTGAGGCTTTTCGCATCGGGCATGAGCACCTCCTGCGGAACCTGGGCCTCCCATGGCTGGGCAAGGCGGTCATCCGGCATGATCCACAGGCGGGAGTTTTTGTGGCTACCCTGGCGAGTGATGCGGTGCGGAAGTTCCAGACCAATGAGGTCGTCCTTCATCCGCAGTGGTCCGGGAACCAGCTTGAACTGGCATATCAGTTCCTCGGCGGCAAGCACAGCTACCTCAGTCAGATTCGGTTCGGGACCGCGCCGAATGGAGTCCATACTATCGAATCCGTACACACTTATAGTGTTCCGGACCTGCAGGCCCGTCCCGATCCAAGGGCCTTGGTCGAGGCGGTGCTGTTTCAGGAAATGGGAGAGCCCAAAGTCAATGAAGAGGAGGCACGCAGTCCCATGCGGGTCTTCAAGTGGAAGGAATGGTTTGAGTTTCTGGCGGGACGCTGGGTCGTCCAGAATATGGATGGCTCCACCCAGGAGCTGCCTGGGTTCGGGAGGCAGGCGCGGTTTTCAGGCTCCTACCGGACGATCACAGTTCTGGTGCTGGTTTCCTCGGGCGTAGTCTGCCTCCTTCTCACCCGGGGCCTATGGCAAAAGATGGCACGCAGCAGAATGCAACATCACAATAAACTATGAAAACAAGACTCAAAAAGGGGATTGCGGTGGGCATGGCATCCTTGCTCGGAATGGCGAACGCCGTTCCGGCCAACTGCACCGCCAACAGTCCGAAGACGTGCGGCGGTGGTACGGGAACCAACGTGAAGTTTTGCGGCTGGGAATGGGTTTCGGTGAGTCCCCTCAATATTCCGGTTCTCCTTCCTGTTTTTGATGGGTGTACCTACAGCGAAACACCGGGTTCGGTGAACTCCTGCGCCAGCGGCTCCGCGCTGAACAACAGCTGCGGCGCAACTCAGACCGCGACCTGCACGGCGACGAGGGTGAACACC
>JBBQML010000643.1:0-3567 GCA_038328885.1 Verrucomicrobiota bacterium
GCCCCCGGAAAAGGCCCTGCCGCTCGATCCTGCATGTGGAAAGCTGTGGCCCAACCAGAAGCCCACGACGCGATTTTACGCCGTGGGCGCCGACAACGGCCTGGCGGATACCCTGGTTTATCTCAAGCAGGTGACGGGGAAGGTCGAGGCTCCCACCAAGCCGGTCCTGCTGGACCAGAAGGGCTGCGAGTACAGCCCTTACGTGTTGGGCATGCAAACCGGCCAGAAGCTCCTCATCCGCAACTCCGACCCGGTGCTGCACAACGTGCACGCCACCCCGAAGATCAACAAGGAGTTCAATCTCGCCCAGATGGCGGGCGGCAAGGATATCGAGCGCAGCTTTGACCAACCCGAGGTCACCGTACGGTTCAAGTGCGACGTGCATCCCTGGATGTTCGCCTATGTGGGCGTGCTCCCACATCCGTTCCATGCCGTGACCGACAAGAACGGCAACTTCAAGATCGAAGGCGTACCCGCCGGCAAGTACACTCTTGCCGCCTTCCATCGCAAGAGCCATGGCACCGATGACAAGGCCCTGACCCAGGAGATCACCGTGGCGGACGCCGCGGTGAGTGCGAACTTCACGGTCGAGGTGACGCCCGCCCCGTGAACCGAATCGTGAGCCTCCCTTCGCCAGTCCTGGAATAGGTTTACTCCCCCACCCGAACCGCCGGGGGCGTCCCTCGGCGGTTCGCTTTGCCCTGATGCCCCTTCGATCCAAATCGCCGGTCTGGTTGAGTCGCTATGCCGCCTTCGTGGCGGTGGCGACGCTGGGACTGATTGCCCTCGGCGGGTTGGTGACGTCGCACGGGGCGGGGATGGCCGTGCCGGACTGGCCCACGACCTACGGTTACAACATGTTTCTCTTTCCGGTCTCCCAGTGGGTCGGGGGGATCTTCTACGAGCACACCCACCGTCTGTGGGCTTCGGCCGTCGGGTTCCTGACCATCGGCCTGGCCCTGGGGCTGCAATGGCGGGCTGAGGACCGGCGCCTGGCCCGGTGGGGATGGGTGGCCCTGGCGCTGGTGATCGTGCAGGGGGTGCTCGGTGGGTTGCGCGTCAGCCTCATGAAGGACCAGATCGGCGTGCTGCACGCCGCGCTCGCACAGGCGTTTCTCGTGCTGCTGATCCTGCTGGCCGCGGGGACCTCCACTTGGTGGCGGAATTACGCGGCCACCTCGCCGATTTTCTCACCCGGCGTCACTCGCTGGGTGGCGCTGGCCACCGTGGCGGTATTCGTTCAACTGGTCCTTGGGGCGACCCTTCGCCACCAGCATGCGGGGTTGGCGGTTCCGGACTTTCCGCTCGCCTACAACCGGATCTGGCCCCCAACGGATGACGCTTTCCTCCAGGGCGTGAACGCCCTTCGGACCGACGTGCGCGACTTCCACCCGATCACTGCACTGCAGGTGCACTTGCACATGGTTCACCGGTACTTCGGGGTGCTGGTCGTGGTCCTGGTCCTGATCGCCGCCCGGCGCCTGCGCAGGGCGGCGGGTACGGCAACGCCGCCGGGCCGCATCGCGACCGCCTGGGCGGTGACGATCCTGCTTCAGGTGCTGCTCGGGGCCGCCACCGTGTGGTCCAACAAGGCCGCCGACATCGCCACGGGACACGTCGTGGTGGGCGCGATCTGTCTCGGGCTGGGTTCCGTGGCCACTGCCCTCTGCGGGTTGCGGGGGCGCGTTTCCGCCCCCGGGCACGCCGGTGCCCGGGCGTCCGCCGCCTCCACCGGCCCGGCGGCTTACCGGGTTGCGGTCTGCCAGGGGGTGAACCCGTGAGAGCCGCGCTCGCAGCCGTTCGGGAGTCGGGGAGTTCCCTGGTCACCCTGCTCGGGATCCTGCGCGAACTCACCAAGGCCCGGCTCACCACCCTGGTGCTGATTACCACGCTGACGGGTTATTTCGTGGCCCGGACCGGCTCGAGTGATTGGCTCTCGTGCCTGCATGTTCTCGTGGGCACGGCTCTGGTGGCGGCGGGCGCCGCGGCCCTCAACGAATGGTGGGAGCGGGATCTGGATTCCCTGATGGAACGTACGGCGGGAAGGCCCTTGCCGTCGGGTCAGATCGAGCCGGCCTTCGCGCTCGCGTTGGGACTTGCGGCCTCGCTCGGCGGCGTGACCTATCTGGCTCTCGTGGTGAACGGACTGACCGCTTCCCTGGGTGGCCTGGCACTGGTCACCTACGTGCTGGTGTACACCCCGCTGAAGTGTCGGACCGCTTGGAACACCTTCATCGGGGCGGTCCCGGGGGCCCTGCCACCGCTGATGGGTTGGACGGCAGCCCGCGGTGAAGTGGGCGTCGGGGGGGTGGCACTCTTCGGGTTGCTGTTCCTGTGGCAGATCCCGCACTTCATGGCCATCGCCTGGCTCTATCGCGAACAGTATGCCAAGGCCGGCTTCCGGATGCTCCCGGCGGTTGATCCTTCCGGTTTGGCGACGGGTTGGTCCGGACTCGTGGCAGCGGCGCTGCTCCTCGTCACCAGCCTCGTGCCGAACTGGGTCGGGGTGGCGGGTTGGATCTATGCCTCGGGTGCCTTGGTTCTCGGGGCTCTTTTCCTCGCTGCCGCAGTGCGCTTCACGGTGAAGCGCGACCGCCTCCGGGCGCGGGCCCTTTTTTTTGCGTCGATCATCTACCTGCCCGCCGTGCTGGGTTTGCTGATGTTCGACAGTGCTCTCCGCTCGTTGAATTAGTTCCACCCGGTCCGTTCGATTCCTGCTCCCGCCCATGAGTCAGACCACCAGCCACGCTCCCAGCCATGAACTGCAGGGCGCCCACCACGATGGCGGGCATCACGACCCCGGGTTCTGGCGCACGTATATCTTCTCGACCGACCACAAGACGATCGGGATCCAGTACGGCGTCACCTCGCTGCTCTTCCTGCTCTTCGGCTTCATGCTGATGCTGGCGATGCGCTGGCAGATCGCCTACCCGGGCCAGCCGATCCCGGTGGTGGGCGGCTGGATGGCGGCCGCGCTGGGCCAACCGGCCGAGGGGGGCCGGATGTCGCCGGACCTCTACAACGCTTTCGGGGCCATGCACGGAACCATCATGGTCTTCCTGGGCGTCGTGCCGCTGGGTTTTGCGGCGTTCGGCAACTACCTCGTCCCCCTCCAGATCGGGGCGCCGGACATGACCTTCCCGCGGATCAACATGGCGAGCTACTGGTCCTTCCTGCTCGGCGGCTTGATCATGCTGGTGAGCTTCTTCGTCCCCGGCGGCGCGGCCCAGAGCGGGTGGACGTCCTATTCGCCGCTGGCGACCATGATCCCGACGAACGGGCAGACCTGGTGGATCATCGGCATGGTGTTCCTGATCACCTCGTCGCTGCTGGGCTCGGTGAATTTCATCGCGACGGTGATCCAGTTGCGGGCGCCGGGCATGACCTGGATGCGCCTGCCGTTCTTCACCTGGGCGCAGTTCGTCACCGCCTTCATCCTCCTGCTGGCCTTTCCTCCCCTGGAGGCGGCGGCGGTGCTCCAGCTCGTGGACAAAGTCTTCGGTTCGAGCTTCTACCTGCCCACGGGTCTGATGAGCGGCGGTCAGTTGGTGGACATCAGTGGCGGCG
>JBBQML010000644.1:0-3564 GCA_038328885.1 Verrucomicrobiota bacterium
TCCCGATGCACGCGGTGCGGTACCCTTGTTGTTGAAGGAAGCTGGCCAGGGTGGGTTGCCCGGGTTCGATCAGGGGCGGTGAGTAGCCCCAGAGCACGCCGTTCTTGAGCCGGGAGCGCCACGCATATCGCCCGGTGAGCAGGCCGTAGCGGGTGGGGGAACAGACGGCGGAGGGCGAGTGCGCGTCGGTGAACCGGAGCCCTTCCGCGGCGAGGCGGTCCAGGTTCGGAGTCGGGATCTTCGACGACGGGTTGTAGCAGCGGGGGTCACCCCAGCCCAGGTCGTCGGCGAGGATCACCACCAGGTTGGGTCGATCGGCGGCGTGGGCGGACGCGCCGAGGAAGATCAGGAGCACGAGGAGGAGGAGCGGTGCGCGCAGTGCCATGCGCGGCAGCCTGCGCCAGGGACGAGATTTGTCACCACGAAGGACACGAATTGCACGAAGTCAAAGATACTTTCCAGCACGCGGTTGGCGGGATCCCGCGGGGCCCGGTGAACCGCGTTCACCCACACTCGATCACCGTGTCCTTCGTGTCCTTCGTGGTGACAACTCGCGTTCCCGGCGCTACCCGCCGCGCGTGGATTGGGTCCGCACCCGGCCCATGGCGCAGGCTTCGTTCTTGTTCGCGCAGAGCCGCGTCAGGAGGAAATCGTCGCAGATCCCCGGCAGTTCGGCCTTGAGCCGGTCGAGGGCAGGGTAGTGTTCGGTGCCCTTGAACTTGATGGTCACGACGAAGTGCGTGCACCAGCGCTCTCTGGCCCAATGGAGGAGGAGTTCGATGCTGCGGGCAGGAGCCGCGATGACGTCGCAGAGCAGCCAGTCCACGGGCTCGGCCGGGGCGAAGGCGAAGGCATCGCCGCGGTGGAAGCGCAACCGCGGGTCGTTCATCAGGTCGGAACGGAGTGGGGAGCGGTCCACGGCGGTGACCTGCGCGCCGTGGCGGAGGGCGACGTAACTCCAACTGCCGGGCGAAGCGCCGAGGTCCACGCAGGTCTCGCCAGGGGCGAGTTGGCGGCCGAGCCGTTGTGCGGCTTCGACCAGTTTGGCGAAGGCACGACAGGGGGCGGCGCGATCGCTCGCGACGGGGAGTTCCCCCCGGGGAAACGGCGAGAGCACCTGGCGCTGCGCGGCCGGAACGGGGGCCAGGGCCACGGAGAGGAAGCCCTGCTCCGGACCCGTGAGGAGGAGCTGGACGAGCGACTCGCCGGCGGTGAATGGCCGTGTTTCCTCCTGAAGCTGTCGGCCCAGCCGCCGTCGCTGCCGCCGCAGGCGCTCGACGAGAGCCTCGCGGATCAGTTGGCAACGGTTTCGACCGGCCTGCGGGGTGACGCCGGGACCGTAGTGGGGTTCGATGTGCAGGCGCCATGGCTGGGCTTCCGGCAGGACAGGCGCCAGGGCATCGAAGAGGCGATCGGCAAACCCGCGGATCGATGCCGCTGCCAACGGCAGCGCGTCGGTGAGGACCTGGCGCGCGAACACGACCGGGGGCAGCGGAATGGTGGCGGGCGGGAGGTCGGTCGAGGCGAACAACCCCGGGGCGTTCGTGTCCCAGGTGGCCCCCGGGAAGCAGCGCGCCAGTTCGGCCCGGAGGGCCTCAATGCTGTCCTCGGCACCCAGGAAGACGTGCATGGCAGGGGTTGGGTCGGAGATCCGAGGTCGGAGGTCGGAGGTCGGAGGTCCGAGATCAGAGATCAGAGATCCGAGATCAGAGATCCGAGATCAGAGATCCGAGATCAGAGATCCGAGGTCGGAGATCCGAGGTCCGAGATCCGAGATCCGAGATCCGAGGTCAGAGATCCGAGGTCGGGGGTCACGGTCTTGCGGTTCGGGCGGGGAGGGCGAAGGCGTGGAGGTGGGTCATCGTGGTGAGGTAGAGCGTCCCGTTGGCGGCAACGGCGGTGGCGCTGATCGGGGTGCCCAGTTGGAGTTCGAATAGCACCCGCTTTTCCCGTCCGGCGGCGAGGACATGGACCCAGCCACGGCGGGTGCCGACGTAGACCTTGTCGTCGGCGACGTAGGGCGAGGCCCAGGTTTCGCCGTTGAGTTCGTGGGTCCAGACGCCTCGCCCGGTCTCGGCGTCGACGCAGTGGAGGTTCTGGCTGGTGTCGGTGACGTAGACCAGGCCGTCGTGCACGGCGGCGGTGGAGAACGTGTGACGGACCAGGGGGTAGGACCAGCGCAGGATCGGCTGGGTTGAAGCCAGGTCCAGGCACCTCAGCCAGGCCTCGTTCTTGCCCCACCACTGGTCGCCGCCGCCGGCGACGAAGAGCCGACTCCGGTCGAAGACGGGGGCGCCGTAGAAATTGCTGGGGCCTTCGGACTTGTTGAGGTTGAAGCGGTGGACGTTGGTCTTCGGAGCGGTGGGGTCGAAGTCGAACTCCCACACTTTGCGGAGGCTGGGCACTTCAGCCGTCGGTGATGGGGTGGCGGCGTCGGTGGCGAGCGGTTCGAAGGCGTAGACGCGGCCGTTTCCGGCGGCGAAGAAGATGCGGTCCTGGCCGTCCACGTGCGCGAGCGAGGGCGGGGCCCAGGTCGAATGGAAGATGTCGGGCCCGATGCCCTCCCGTTCGCGGGCGAGGTAGCGGCCGGTGCGTTTGTCGAGGACCACCAGGCTCGGTGCCTCGGGTCGGCGGATCTTCTTGTGGGTGTTGTCCACCCCGGTGCCGCTGTTCAGGTAGAGGTGATTGCCGTGGATCAGGATCGAACTGTGGGCGGCGTCGTGGGACCAGATTCCCGCGCCGCTGCTCAGGTCGAACATCCAGAGGATGTCGGCATCCATAGGCCCGAGTTCGATGCGCGCGGGGGCGGGGTTGGTGGTTCCGGCCCGCAGCGTGCCGTCCGGCAGGAAGGCCGCCGGCGCACCCTGGGCGAGGTCGTTGGTGGGTTGGGGGGCGTAGTAGATGGCCTCGTTGACGAAGGGTCCGTCGTTGCCGTCCGCCAGGCCCTTGAGGTCGAGGCACAGCACCACGCCGCGGTTGTCCACAAGGTACGCGCGGTCTCCCTCCAGGGTGGCGGTGGAGGACACGCCGCTCTTGGGCCAATCGAAGTAGATGTCCTCGACCCGCTTGGGGACGACCAGTTGCCAGCGGAACCGGCCGTCGAGCTCGTCGAAGCACATCAGCACGCCGCGGTCTCCCTGGTGTCGCGGGTCGCGGGGTTCGCCGTTGTTGGTGCCGATGAGGATGCGTCCGCCGGCGATCACGGGGGAGGAGTGGGTTTCGGTGCCGAGTTTGGCGGACCAGCGGAGATTTTCGCTGGCGCGCGGGTCGATGCGCGCGGGCAGGTGGCGTTCCGTGGACACCATGTTACGGGTCCAGGCACTGCCCAACTGGGCGGCGTCGCCGGCTACTGCCGGCGTGGTTCCCGGCGGGTGGAGGGTGAGGCCCAGCGTGGCGAGCGCCGCGAGCGAGCGGAGCGTCCCCGGGAGGCGGCGGAATGTGGAGGAGTGCCAACGGCGGTTCATGCGATCGGTGAGGAGAGTGCTTGGGCGGAGCGTGAAACGCACGCCCTTGCGCAAATGGGGACATGAAGCTTGACGGGCGGAGGGTGGGGCCCATAAGCGG
>JBBQML010000645.1:0-3563 GCA_038328885.1 Verrucomicrobiota bacterium
GACGACGAGAGGAGGGGTATCTCCGCGTTCGATCTCCACAGCCAGGGCGAGCACGCCGAGAAGCTGTGGGCCGACGGCCCCAGCGCGATGGTTCGACTGGAGCAGTGGCCCGAAGAGATTGCGGCCCGCCGGTTCTGGCTCCAGATGGACGGCCGCGAAGTGTACCGGCACGCGGTGGTGCGGATGCCCGAGTCGGTGCGGGCCGGGCTCGAGAAGGCGGGCGAGCGGATCGAGGACCTTGTGCTGCTCATCCCCCACCAGGCCAACCTGCGGATATCGGAAGCGGTCCAGAAAGAACTGGGGCTGGCCGATCACCAGACGTACAACAACATTCAGCGGTACGGAAACACCACGGCCGCCACCATTCCCATCGCACTGGACGAGTGCGTGAGGGGTGGCCGGCTTCGGCCCGGAAACCTGGTGGTGTTCACCGCTTTCGGGTCGGGATTCGTCTGGGGGAGCTGCGTGCTCCGCTGGTAGCCGGCGGCTTTGAAACCTCCGGGAGATGTGTTTCGTAATGAAACACGTTCACTCGTTACCAGGAGGCAGCATGTTCGGAACGATATTTGGGCTCGCCACACTCATCATCGCGGGCGCCGCGGGGGTTCTTTCCTTCGGGCTCGCGCGGGGATTCGTCCGTCGTCGGCTGCGGTTTGTGGACGCGATCCGCTCGCCTGGGGTTCCGGTGCTGGCCGCCGTCGCCGGCGGCCTTCTGGTCCTGCCGTTTACCCTCCTTCCGATGGTGACCGGTCTCACGGCCGCTTTGGTGGGACTTGGTGCCGGGCTGGGGACGCGCAGCGGGGTCAAGGCACTGCAGCGTGGAGACCTGGTCGTCAGGTAAGCGGTGAGCGGTGAGAAACCGCCCCCTCTCACCTCTCACCTCTTATCTTTTGGCCATGCCCAACGTCACCTGCTCACGCTGCCACCAGACCCGCGACGCCCAGGCCTTTCAGCCGTTTCCCAATGAGGCGGGTGCCCGGGTGTTCCGGGAGATCTGCGCCGTCTGCTGGGCCGAGTGGCTCAAGCACCAGCAGCAGCTCATCAACCATTACGCGCTGAACCTGCGGGAGCCGAAGTCCCGGCAGTATCTCCTCGAGCAGATGGATCAGTTCCTCTTTACCATCGTGCCCCCAGCCTGAACGAAACGTCGATCGCCGGCCCCGAGGGCTCCAGGTCCTCGGTGAGCCCGACGCTCCATTCAGGTCCCCGCCGGAATTTGAAGAAGCCTCCCAGATCGATCGTGAGCTCGCGAGCGTCCAGCTCACTGGTTCCGGTATCGCGGTAGAGGGCCGAGTGGTAGATCAGGTTGGTATACAGATGAAACGGCCCGGCCACCCGTGCCCGCAGGCCCTGGCTCACCATGAGGAAGGTGGCGTGCTGGAACTCCTCCAGCTCCCCATGCGCCGGAGTCATTCCCACGCCGAGACTGCCCTCGTAGGTCAAGCGTCCTTTGGCGAACTCGCTCCGCAATGTGGTGACGGCATTGATCGAGAACGTGCCTCTGCGGAACCCATCGGGGCCGGTATTCGTCGGCAAGGTGGCGGACAGCATGGTCTGCCAATGGGCCGAATGCCTGAGGCCGGCGCCGAGGCGGAGGTCTCCCAGGTACGTGCCAGGGCTGGTCCGATCGAAGCGCGGTCCGCCGGGAATGTTGAGGCTGTCGCCGAACCGGTTCCGCGGCCGGATCTTTCTGGCGCCGGTGGGGAAGTGGAACAGATCGTGGTACCAGTCGATGAACCCGTCGAGAAAGCCGTCGTAGGCGGCGTTCAGGCTGGTTTGCCCCAGCAGAAACGCGTTCCCTCCAACCTCGCGGGTTACCGTGAGCTCCGCCCGCAGCAGCTCTGCGTCGAGAAGATAGGCCGCGGTGGAGGAGGGAGGGGCCGCGTACTCGATCATGCTGGCATAGTCGATCAGCGCCGTGACCCGCCACCGGCGTCCGGGTGACAGGTACGGTTGGGTGGCGAGTCCGGTGCGGGAATTCACCATCGGGTTCATCGAGGCGTAGGCCGGCAGCCCCTGCGCCGAGAGCGACTCAGTGGCCGCTCCGGCGCAGGCCAGCGCAACGAGCAGGCGATGGGGAGTTGGCATCGGCTACTTCTGGTACTTCCAGTTCCGGGTTTTCCCTTCGGCCATCCATTCCATGGCGGTCACGAGACGCCGCGCCCTGGTGTCGTCGGTCTTTGCCTCGGTCAGCCATTCGACGTAGTCGCGCCGGGCGCTCGGGCTGAAGCCGTCGAAGGCGGCCTTTGCCGGCTTGTCGGTCTTGAGTGCGCGGGCCAGGTAGGACGGAACGGGCAGCGGCGTTTTTGCCGGGCCCTTCCTGCGCTCCACCTTGATGCCCGCGTCGTTGAGCTGCATGGCTTTCCTGATGTAACCGGTCAGGGCGTTCTTCGACGGGAGATCCGACACGTTCGCAATTCGGCCGACCAATCCTGCGGAGCCCCGTTCCTTGATCCCGTTCTTTCCCATGACCAGTGTGCCCTTCCAGAAGCCGAAGGCGCAGTGCTCCTTGAAGGCGGCCATGCTGCACATCATTTCGCCCTGGTAGTCGAAGTGAGGGGAGCCCCACTTCGTGGTCTCTTCGACCTTGGGGCAGGCAGCGTGAACCACTTCGCGCAAATGCCGCAGGATCGGCTTGGCGAACTCGGCTGACTTGGCGATGTAGGCATCGATGCGGGGATCGCGCTTGCCCATGGACTCCTCGGCGAGGAAGACATCGAACGGCGATGGAGCGCAGCGAAATCTGGCTTCGGCCCGCCCGCCGGGCAACATGGAGCGACCAGCGGGAGGGGAGCTGCCCGGAGAACCGGGTTGGAGGACGGAGGCTGCCGGAACGCAGCGAGGGCGGCCTCTCGACCGCCCTCGCTCACAGTCGGTATGCTACCCGAACCGCTGTTACCGCTCCTGCTCTCGGCCCTTTTCCAGCTGTCCCGAGACGGTGGTGCGGGCCTTGTTGCGCATGATCTCGAGTTTGAAGGCATTTCCCGGATCGTAGCTGCGGAGGATCCGGAGGAATCCGCCCGGGCCGGTGGCCTTGCGGCCATCCACGCTCAGGATCACGTCGCCGGCCTTGAGGCCAAGAGTGGATTCCTTCGGGACGTTGATCACCAGCACGCCCTCGGTGGTGCCGAAGTAAGCGCCGAGATCGGGGTTGAGCGGGGCCAGCTCGAGGTCGGCGAGGGGGCCGCCCACGGTGAAGGTGTAGGCCATCGCCCCGCCCGGCCCGCGGTCGGTGCTGAAGACGCCGCCGGTGAACGGCGAGCGCTCCCGGATGATTCCCCCGGGAATGCTGAGGGTGAATTCACCATCGTCGAAGCCGTTGGACACGAACACCGGCTCGTTGCCGGTGACGACGGAAACGGTCTTCCGGACGCCGCCCCGGAGGTACTCGATCCTGACGGTCTGCTCCGGCCTGAGTTGTGCGGCGTATTCGACCAGCCGCACCCCGGGGAGGGATTCTTCTACACCGGCACGGGTATTGTCGGTAGCGATCAGCGACTTGCCGTCGATCCTGGTGATGACGTCGCCACTCTTGATGCCGGCCGTGGCGGCGGGGCCACCGG
>JBBQML010000646.1:0-3558 GCA_038328885.1 Verrucomicrobiota bacterium
GGACCACATGCTCCCCGCCCCCGGTGATGATCCCGCTCACCGGGCTGACGTCGGCAAAATCCCGTCCATAAGCCACGGTGATGTGCTCGCAACCAGGCATGAGGTTGTTGGTCGGATCGAAATCCACCCAGCCGTAGCCCGGGCAGAAGACCGACAGCCAGGCGTGGGAGGCATCCGCCCCGACCCATTCGGGCTTCCCCGCAGCGGGATGGGTGCGGAGGTAGCCGCTGACGTAGCGGGCGGCCAGACCCAGCGACCGGAGGCAACCCAAACCCAGGTGCGTGAAGTCCTGGCAAACCCCGCGCCGCTCCTCGAGCACGGTCTCCAACGGGGTGGCCACGGTGGTGGCCTCGGGATCGAAGATGAACTCGGTGTGGATACGCCGGTTCAGATCGATCATCGCCTCGATCAACGGGCTGCCCGGGGTGAAGCTCGGGGCGGCGAACTCCGCCAGTTGGGGCAGCGTCCGGACGTGGGGCGAGCGGAACACGAACTGCTGAGCCTCGAGGGTTTCGGTGGTCACCGGTTCCCGCAAGGCGGCCGCCACCACCTCCCAAGCCGGGCTGCGGGCGGGGTCGGGAGGCAGACCGGGTTCGATGCGTACCGTGCTCTCGGCCACGATCTCGAGTTCCTCATGCAACCCCTGAACGCTGAAGAAGCACACCCGATTGCCGAAATAGTCGGTGCGCATCTTCCGCACCGCGGGCTCCGGGGTGATCCGCAGCGTCCAATCGTCCCCCTGCTGGGTGGCGGTGAAACGCGGCTTCAAGCGCGCCGCATGGTGCGAGACCGTGACCGGCTCACTGTAGACATACGACGTGCGGTGGCGGATCCGGTAGTGCATCACAGCGTGGAGGCCGTCCGCGACGTCGTGGAGTGGGCAAAGTAACTGACCGCAATGGCGTCGGAGAGTCGCGGCAGATCCCGGAGCACCGACTGCACCGCCTCCCCCACCTCGCTCTCGTGCCAGCGGGCGTCCATCCGCGCCAGCGGACGCGGATCGACGAGCCGGAGGCGGGTCAGGCACAGCAGCAGCAGTCGATAGGCGGGACTCGGCAGGGCCTCCTGTTTCTCACGGGGCAGGCGCTCGAGGTGCTTGGCCAGTTGGTTCAGCTGAAACAGCAGCGAACGCGGGTTGGTATCGTCGAGCAACACCAGGTCATACACCGCGGCGATGTTCGGGAGCAGGTTGTACCGCGAGCGGTAGGTGATCGCGCTGTCGGCGACGTCCAGCACCGCCTCCAGTACGCTCGGGTTGTCGGCCTCCGGGCTGCGCAAGGCGAAATCCAGGAACGTGGCGAAGTAGATGCAGCGTTCCAGGCGAACGCCCATGTCCAGGAACCGCCACCCCTGCGCCCGGGTCATGTTCTCCCGCGCCAACCCGTGGAAGGAGGCCAGGCCGACGATGGTCTGGTTGAGCACCCCGACCGCGTCGCCCGCCAGCATCACCGCCCCGCCCGTCGGGAGGATGAGCCGGTCGTCAATGGTGCTGAGGACGCGCCACAGGTCGTTGGAGGTCCGGTCGCGGACGAGCATGGCCAGGTGCTGCAACTGCACCGCAAGCCGGCGCAGACTGTTCTTGCGATCCGGATCAAAGATTGCCGCCAGCAACTCCGCCTCCAGGGCCTCGGGCTGGGTCCGGAGTTCCGGCCTCTCGCTCAGGCTCGCGAGTTGCCCCTGCACCGCCAGGGCGTTGAGGAGGGGCTCCAGCAGGGGAAGCGCGCTGCCGCTGCTCTCCGGGTTGAACCGCACGAGCGCACTCCGCAGCAGGCGCGCGGTCGCATCCGCCCGCTCACAGTAGCGCCCCAGCCAGAAGAAATTGTCCGCCAGACGGCTCGGCAGGTTGTTCCCCACCCGTCGCAGTTCCACGGTGGACGCCGGCCCCTGCAGGAGGCTGATCTCCTCGACCGGCCCCTCACCCAGCACCCAGGTGTCCTTGCTGCTCCCACCCCGCTGCATCGAGACGAACTGACCGGAGGGATCCGGCGAGACGCGCGTCAGGCCGCCCGGCATCGCCCGATAGGTGCCCCCGCTCGCCACCAGGTAGATCCGAAGCGCCACCGGCGACGCGGAGACCGACGTGCCGTCCCACCCTGGCGCCGTCGCCAACTGCAACGGCTCCTGGGCCACGTACGCGTGCGGCCGGAACCGGATGCGCCCGCGCAGGGCCTCCTGCTCCACCGCCGTCAGGGCGCCCGGACGCTCGACGGGAGCCGGCCCGCCCCGAAACGCCGGCTTGAGGAAAAGCTCCCCGAGATGCTCGAGCACGTAGTCCATCTCCTGCGGCTGCCCACACCACCACGTGGCGACCGAGGGCATGAGCAGTTCCTCATCCAGCAGGTGCCGTGCGAGTCCCGGCAGAAACGCCATGAGTGCGGGGCTCTGCACCAGGCCCGAGCCCAGGGCGTTCGCCACCGCGACGTTCCCCGCCCGCGACGCCTCCACCAATCCGGGCACCCCCAGCGTCGAGTCATTCCGGAGTTCCAACGGATCGCACCAGTCGTCATCGACCCGACGAAGAATCACATCCACCGGCTCCAGTCCGCTCAGGGTCTTCAAGAACACGCGGTCGTCGCGGACGCTGAGGTCCTGGCCCTCGACAAGTGGATAACCCAGGTAACGGGCAATCCAGGCCTGTTCGAAATAGGTCTCGTTGTACGGTCCGGGGGTGAGCAGCACCACGCGCGGATCTTCCACCCGCCGCGGACTCAGCCCGGCCAGGGTATCGCGCATCGCGCGAAAAAAGGGTGCCAGGCGGTGGACATGGCAGGCGCGGAAGGCCTCCGGCAACACCCGCGAGGTCACCAGCCGGTTCGCCAGCGCGTACCCTGCCCCGGTTGGAATCTGGGTCCGGTCAGACAGCACCCACCAGCGGCCGTCCGGAGCGCGCGCCACATCCGCCGCATAGAGGTGCAGGTGAACACCCTCGGCAGCCCGAATCCCGTGGCACGGACGCAGAAAGTCGGGCTGGGCAAAAACCATCGCGGGGGGGAGGCGGGCGGACCGCACGAGTTCCTGCGGACCATAGCAGTCCGCCAGAACGCGGTTCAGCAGGGTGGCACGCTGGATCAGGCCACGCTCGATGGTCCGCCATTCCTTCGCCGAGATGACCAGGGGCAGCGGGTCCAACTGCCACGGCCGCTCCATCCCGCGGGCGTCCCCGTACACGTTGTAGGTGATCCCCTGCTCGTGGATGATCCGGTGCGCCGCCTCGGCCCGTCGCCTCATCTCCGGGCCGTCCAGTTCGTCCACTTCACGAAACAACGCTGAGTACTGCGGGCTGGGCACACGCCCCAACCCCAGCATCTCGTCATAAACGCCCTCGGCCGGCCGGTACTTGTCCAGCCAGGAACAACCCGTCGACGAAGTCGCCGGCACCACCAATTTCGGCGTCGGCTCCCCCAACGCACTTGCTTCAAGATCGGCGCGGTCCATCACCCGCCACGACGGTAAGGCGGCCGACCGGCGTCAGGGAAGCGGCGCGTTTTGGAAATCCACTGCCGGGGCCGCGTTGGCCACCGCGACGCAAGACGACACGCGGAGGCGGTTCCGATCGAA
>JBBQML010000647.1:0-3553 GCA_038328885.1 Verrucomicrobiota bacterium
AAGGCTCGGTGCTGGTCCTCCACCAACCGCCGGACTCGGCCACGCCGGCCGTGTGGCAGGAGGAACTCCTCTCGAACCGCAACTACAGCGCTGCCACGGGCCGCAGCTTCGACGTGCTCACGCCGAAGGATTTCTCGTTCAACTCGCCCCAGGGCGCCTGTCCCGTCTGCCAGGGGCTGGGCCAGAAGCTGGTCTTCGATTCCGCCCTGATCGTGCCGGACGCGTCGAAGTCGCTGGAAAGCGGTGCCATCCTGCCGTGGCGCCGCGGTGGGAAGCGGATGATCGTCTACTACAAGGCCCTGCTCCGCGGGCTCGCCGCCCACGCCGGGCAGAGCCTGGAAACCCCCTGGAAGGACCTGCCGGAGGAATTCCGCCGCCTGGTCCTGGAAGGATCGGGCACGGCCGACATCGGCTTCACCTTCCTCAAGGGCGGCACACCGACCCGCGTCGAACGCCCCTTCGAAGGTGTCGTGCCCAACCTCCAACGCCTGCACCAGGAGAGCGACAGCGAGTTCACGCGCAACCGGCTCAAGACCTTCATGTCGCCGACCGACTGCGATGCCTGCCACGGCCAACGCCTCAACCCGGCGGTCCTCGCCGTGACCGTCGGCACGCGCGAGCTCGCCGAGCGTTTCCGCCGCGGACCCGCCGCCACCCCGGCGCCGGGACTCTCCATCATGGACGTCTGCGCCTTCTCCGTGGATGACGCCTGGCAGGTCGTCCACGAACTGACCTTCGCCCCCCAGCAGGAGCAGATCGTCGCCGAGGTGCGGCACGAAGTCCGATCCCGTCTCGGCTTCCTGCGCAACGTCGGGCTGGGCTACCTCACCCTCGACCGGGAAAGCGGCACCTTGAGCGGTGGCGAGGCCCAACGAATCCGCCTCGCCACCCAGATCGGCTCCGGCCTGGTCGGCGTGTTGTACATCCTCGACGAGCCCAGCATCGGCCTGCACCAACGTGACAACGACCGGCTGATCGAGACCCTGATCCGGCTGCGCGACATGGGAAACAGCGTGCTGGTCGTGGAACACGACGAGGACACGATCCGCCGGGCGGACCACGTCGTGGACCTCGGGCCGGGCGCTGGGGTGCGTGGGGGCGAGGTGGTGGCCCAGGGGACGGTGGAGCAAATCATCGCCCATCCGACCTCCCTGACCGGGCGTTACCTGGCCGGCGAACTCACCGTGCCGGTTCCCAAGCGCCGGTTGGCCGCCTCGCGCGACCGGGGTTGGATCGAGATCCTGGGGGCCGCGGAGAACAACCTCCGCAACATCGACGTCCGCATCCCGCTCGGCCTCTTCACCTGCGTGACGGGCGTCAGCGGTTCGGGCAAGAGCACGCTGGTCGACGACATCCTCCGCCGGGCCTTGTTCCGGCATTGGTTTCACTCGAAGGAACGGCCCGGCCGGCATCGCGAACTGCGAGGCATCGAGCACCTGGACAAGGTGGTGGTGATCGACCAATCCCCCATCGGCCGCACCCCGCGCAGCAACCCCGCCACCTTCACCGGCCTGTTCAACGAGATCCGCGACCTCTTCTCGCTGCTCCCGGCGGCACGCGTCCGGGGCTACGGGCCGGGCCGGTTCAGCTTCAACGTCAAGGGCGGTCGCTGCGAGGCCTGCTCCGGCGACGGGGTCATCCGCATCGAAATGCACTTCCTCCCCCCGGTGTACGTGACGTGCGAAAAGTGCGCGGGCCGACGCTACAACCGGGAGACGCTCGAGGTCGCCTACAAGGGACTCAACATCGCCGACGTCCTGAGCCTGACAATCGATGAGGCCATCCCGTTCTTCCGGTCCGTGCCCGGGATCCATGAGGTCTGCCTCACGCTCGCGGAGGTCGGGCTGGGGTACCTGCAGCTCGGACAGGCTGCCACCACCCTCTCCGGAGGGGAAGCCCAGCGCCTCAAACTCGCCGCCGAACTCAGCCGCAAGCACACCGGTCGCACCCTCTATCTGCTCGATGAACCCACCACGGGCCTGCATTTTCACGACGTCGCCAAACTCCTGGAGGTGCTCTTCCGACTCCGCGGCGCCGGCAACACACTCGTGGTGATCGAACACAATCTCGATGTCATCAAAACGGCTGATTGGGTGATCGACCTCGGCCCTGAAGGAGGCTCGGGCGGCGGCCGGATCGTCGTCGAGGGCCATCCGGAGGACGTCGCCGCCTGCCCGGCGAGTCACACCGGCCGCTACCTGCGGCAGCACCTTGGCGCGAAACCGGCTGCGTCGACCGCGCCCGAACCGAAACCCGGCTGATGAGTTTTCCCCGTACCACTCCACCCCTGCCGTCTCCGCCGCGGACGACCTTCGCAGCCACGTGCGTAGCCCTGATGGTGCTGGGCCTGCTCGGCGTCGCGCTCGGACTCCCCGCGCAGAATCCCCCCGCCACCAACGCACCCGCCGCCGCTCCAGTCACCAACGCCGCTCCAGTCACCAACGCGACTCCAGTCACCAACGCGACTCCAGTCGCCACAAACGCTCCCACCACCGCCGCGCCTGACGCCGGGCCGCCCACCGCCGATATCCCGCCCACCACCCCTGCGCCCACCGCTGAGCGCACGGCCTACGACGCCGCCCTCCGCGCCCTGCAAGCCGGCTTCGGCGCGCAGGCAGCCGACCAGTTCGCCGCCTTCGTGAAGCAGTATCCGGGCTCGATCCTCACCGCCGAGGCCACCCTCCGCGAGGCACGCGCACGGGCCGACCTGAACGAACTCGAGCCGGCGATCCAACTGCTGACCGGGCGTCTGGACACCCTGGGTCCGCTGCGGGACGAGGGTCTCCACCTGCGCGGGGAGATCCTGATGCGGCGCGGGGACTTCGCCAGTGCCGCCACCGCCTTCCACCGGCTCATCGAGGAAACCCCGCAATCACCCCTCCTGCTCAAGGCCGCGTTCTCCGAAGCGCTCGCGGTCTTCAGGGCTGGCCAACCCGATGCGGCGGCCACCCTGCTGGATTCGCCCACCAACGCCTTCGCCCGGGCGGCCGCGGCGCAACCGAACGATGAACTCGCCGTCCGGGGCAGCCTGCTCCTCGCCGAAGCGCGACTGCGAGCCGGCGCCGCCGCCCAAGCCACTGCGGCCCTCGACCGCCTCACGAACCGCCCGCTCACCCCCGGGCAGGCCTGGGAGCGGCAGTTCCTCGTCACCTCCCTCCTCCTGACCAACCGCCAGACGGACGCGGCGATCCTTGCGACGTCCAACCTCCTCTCGCTCGCCGCGGCCACCGCATCGCGGGATCTCGTCGCCCGCAGCCACGGCCTCCGCGGGCAGGTGCTGCAACTGGCGGATCGCACGGCGGAAGCTTTCGCCGCGCTCACCAACAATCTCGGTGGGAACACCCCGGCACCGTGGCGACGGGACGCCCTGCTAGCGATCGCCGAACTCCCCTTGGGCCAACCCCTGGTCGAACCCGCGCTGGTCCTGCTCTCCCCGCTGGCCGCGGGCACCAACCCGGAACCGGCCGCCGTGGCTGCCCGTCTGGCGGTCGCCGAACTGCGCCTGCAGCAGCACTTCGCGAAGCCTGCCGAGGCCTCGAGCAACCGACTGGCG